>CAJOQF010000353.1 GCA_905236295.1 uncultured Eubacterium sp.
AATTTCTTTTCCAACGACTTGGGATCCTCCAGCCAGACTTTGAATGTATTCTCTCCGGAAGTCCATTCTGCGTAATACTGTCCGGTCTCATCATCCCATGTTGTCACCGCACCGACTTCATTTACCTTCTTCCAGCTTTCTGTCATGCTGGCTGATGCACTCGACAGATTGTATGGAACATAATCCTCTGCTGCCGAACTTGCCTCATCGCCGGACGTCTGTTTAGGCACCTCCTGCCAAACTCTGGTGTAGAATGGCAGCCCCAATACTATCTGTGACTGCGGTACTTTCTCTTCGATGCAGCCATTAACCGCTGTCTCCACATAACCATACGAAGAGACGCTTCCCTCATCAGAACCCGCATAATGCTCATCATAAGCCATTATTATCACATAATCCGCAAACGCCGCCTGTTCTCTCCTATTATAATAACTCGTATATGCCGACGAAACATAGTTGTCTACCGATACGCAAAGTCCCTTTTCATGGGCTTTCAACGAAAATTCTCTGACAAACTGTATAAATGAATCACCGGTTTCTTCACCGTTTAACCGCTCAAAATCTATGTTCACTCCGTCTACTCCGGCAGCTGTAGCGGCATTTAATATATTGTCCTCAAGGAACTCTCGTTTTTTTGTTGAGGTGAGAACCTCCTCTGCCTCAACTCCTTCGTTGTCAAAATTGTTTACTGTCGGCCATACCTTAATGCCTTTTGCATGGCAATCAGCCACATACTGATATGTAGCGATGTTTGAGATGTTTCCTTCATTGTCAGTCATTCTAAACCATGTAGGTGAAACGACATTTACCTCAGATGCATTTGCCAAAAGTCCTCCTATCTGACCGTTGGCAACAGTATTGGTAACATTGTTCCAACCGAGACACACTGTCTCATCCATAAATACATGCTTGTAGGAATCCAGCTTTATCCCAAACCTGTCATACTCATTTTCTTCGCCATAGTATCCGACCATCTGACGGTCAGCATCCAATGACTTCGCCCATATATACCCTATGATTCCGTCTTCGGACATAACCTTGTGCCAGTTATCTCCCTCCTCGAGAACCATAACCGTCTGCCCATACTGTACGTTAGTAAGAATAGGGCTCTTTATGCCTCCCTTCAAACGAATAGGAGTATTCTCCTTAACCTTGGCTGTGGTTACCTCGTTTTCCATCCGGGAGTTGATCACAATACGATCCGGATCGTCATAGTAGGAGTATTCCATATTGCACTTATCTTTGACATAGTCTGCAGCGACATAGAATCTCCCGTCATTCTCCATCAAAGGAATATATTTGTAGGCACTTTTATCGTTTCCTTTTGTAACTATATCCTCTCCCTCTTTTGCAGTGCAGACCCCCTCGGAATCAGTGAACAGAAGAATCTTTTCGTCCTGATCAAGGAACAGCCTCTCATTTACACTGTGTGCCACATCATATGGAAGATAAACCTGACCGTCTTTGTAAATTCCGATCTCTTCACTTATCTCCCCATCAACAACAACCGCCACATCCATAGCATCTTGCAATCCATAGTACTCCGTAAGATCCATGGTTTCCTTCGTCGGCATGTATTTTCTCATCACTACTGCTACTGCGATAATAACTATAACCGCAAGTATCACGAGCAGAATGATCTTGCGCTGCTTCTTTTTATCCATAATTATCTCCGCTTTATAATATTCAAGCCTATCTCAAACTCAATTTATATATTATACATTACCTTGTCTTCATTTAAAACAATTTTCTTGTTTTTTTAGAATCGTCAACGAGAGGGTGCTTGGTACACCCTCTCGTTAAAAATAGATTCTCTCTATTACATTTTAACATTTTCTTTTTTTAATTCCCTGATTCAAATCAGCTTCTTTGAATCATATTAATAAAAGTTTAATAAATGTATTACGTCCTTTTATTATTATTGGTTTACTTTATTTCAATTATAAGTTTTCTATCTTAGCCAAATTAGGTTTCCGTGATAAATAATCCTTTTCCTATCGCCCCCCTTGCAAGTAAATTTTAGAATCTCTGAAAAACATATTTATACGTGTAAAAACCCGCTTCACGTATTATATGCCCCATTATATTATGCCTTGTTTTTGAATAAGAAAATTTGCATACGCAAATAAAAACCCACAATCCTCCCTTCTGTTTAATAAGTTATTGCATAGTTATGGAATCTATCTAAAAGAAAATTTAGATAAAGATGTAATATGTTTTCAGAAAATCTAAATAACTTATAACATAGTTTTTGCATTAAGGCAAGTATATTTTCACTTTTTTTGCATTTTTATTCTTTCATCCACTTTCAGAACACCGCATACTCCTTGACTAATAGCTGTTTTAAGGCTATACTTTTCCTACAGATTTTCAATCTGTGACATATGTACGAAAGGCGATTTGCGCATGAGAATAGAAAAAGTAAATGATAACCAAATCAAATGTACTCTCACAAAAGAAGATCTCGAAAACAGAAATCTCAAATTGTCCGAGCTTGCCTACGGCACAGACGGTGCCCGCTCACTCTTTCACGACATGATGGAGCAGGCTTCTTATGAGGTGGGCTTTGAGGTTGGCGATATTCCTATTATGATAGAAGCGATTCCTGTCAACGCAGACAGCCTCGTTCTCATCATCACAAAGATAGAATTCCCGGATGAACTTGATACGAGATTTTCCCGGTTCACCCCTTCAAATGACACTTCAGACACATTTGAAAGCTTTGCAAAAAACCGCGCAGAGGGTGCTGACAGCATATTAGATCTCTACAAACAGATGATAGAAAACTCCGGTGCCAGAGGCGCAGGCGGATTTGTTCCTCTTAAGGAAGCCATCGCAGGCGGATTCACCCGCGAAACGGATGACGATAAAAAGCCGCGTCCGGATATCCGTCGTGTATTCACCTTCAAGAGTTTTAACTCTTTGATCCGCGCCGCTCATGTACTTGAAGGCTTCTACACCGGCAAAAACACATTGTACAAAAACCCGAAAACCGGCGAATATATACTCACTGTTTCAAACTCAACACTTGAGGTCGCCGATTTCAACAAGGTGTGCAATGTACTTTCAGAGTATGCCACCCCATCGCGGTACACTCCGCTTTCACCGACATACTTCGAAGAGCACCTCACCTCCATTCGCGAGGACAACGCTCTTGAATTTTTATCAACGATTTAAATAAACCGGCTTAAATGGATTCCCTTCCTTTAAGCCGGTTTTATCTTACTTCTTTTTTTCGCGTTTCCTGTATTCCATAGGACTCATTCCGTAAATTCCCCTAAACACATCCGCAAAACGTCTTGCGTCCCTGTACCCCACCTCATAAGCTATCTCGTATGTTTTCATATCTGTGTTTATGAGCAGTCGAATTGCCTCCCCCATTCTCATCCTTCTCAGATAATCCTTATAATTTTCGCCGGTGGTCTTTTTAAACAGCGTGCTGAAGTAGCTCTCAGAAACATGAACCGCAGCTGCGATATCCTTCAGGGCGATTTCATCCTTATAGTGCTCCTTTATATACAGCTTCGCCTCTGCGATCTCGGTCGGATCTTTCTCCTTTGCTTTTTGAGCGGTCCCCTCCATCATACCCTTATAGTATTCCAAAAACCTTTCTCTGAGTTCTCTCCAGGTCGGAGTCAGGCGTATGATCTCCTGAAGCGTATTTTGCTCATTTGCAGCAGCATCATCACTCATAAATCCGTATTGGGTAAGAGTCTCTGTAAGCTTTGCCGCAAGCAGAAGGCATCTGTTTGCAAGTGCATATCTGTTTCCGAAGTGTATACGTTCCGCAAGATCCAGCGCATTTTCAATGCGGTCTAAAAATGTCGGCTCCCTGAGGATCAGATCTCGTTTTGCCTTCTCAACCATATCATTAAAATCATCAAATGATACATCATACTCCCTGTTGACATCGTCAAATTTAACCACATCCATCTCGTTAAAGTAGTAAAGCTCCACCGCAAATCTCGCCGATTTATAAGTCTGTGTAAGAAGCTTCAGATTTTCGGTGGAAAATCCGATCCCGACACACAACTTTATTCCCGTTTCCTCCTCTACAGCCCTCTTTACCGGCAGGACAACCTCTTCCGTTATATTTACGCCACTGTTTGTTACAATGATAAGATGCAGGGATTTTGTTTCCTTCTTGATAACAAATCCTGTCTTGGCATCATGAAAGGCATTTTGGAGTTTATTGTAGACCGTAAACCTCCTAAGCTCCTGCATCTCAAACGCCACTTCTTCATCTTCGGGCATAAGTACCATAAACGAAGCTCCAGTCATCAGCTTTCCATCGAGATTAATATCCATCTCGGAGAATTTTTCATACAGCTCCTTCTCGATAAATTCTGCCCCGCTGTTTGCATTTGAAAATGCCTCCTGCAGATCATCCTTGTGCACTTTAAAAAGGTCCGCCGCCGCCATGTCAGTAATATTGGAGATTGCCTTTTTTATCGCTTCCCGCAGATTGTCCGGTGCCACCGGCTTTAGCAGGTAATCCACGGCTCCGTACTGTATTGCGCTTTGGGCATACTTAAACTCCTGAAAACCGCTTATAAATATGAACTTGGTTTCATACTCCCTCTCCTTGCACTCCTTTATCACGTCAAGCCCCGTCATCTTCGGCATCTTGATATCCGAAATAACTATCTGTGGTCTTTTCTGTTCTATAACCGTAAACAGATCCTGACCGTTTGTGGCCTCTGCTACCACTTCACAGTCGAACTTGCTCCAGTCTATCAACCTTTTTATTCCATCTAAAATTACGGCCTCATCATCCGCCAATACTACTGTGTACATACTTGTTCTCCTAATTCTCGTAAGGGAGTCTGAACGTGATCATGGTTCCCATTCCTCGCGCACTCGTTATACTGTATCCGTACTCCTCACCGTAAATAAATTTTATTCTGTCCGACACATTCTTCATGCCGACTCCGAACACCTTATCCAGGCCTTCCTCCGTTTCCCCGGTAGCCAGCATTCCATTTACTTTTTTAAGCGTCTCCTCATCGAATCCGACTCCATCGTCCATAACCTTGATGTAAATAATGCCGTCTTCCTCCGTGGCGGTTATCGTGACATTGCCGCTTCCTTCCTGCTCTCTGAGTCCATGCTTAACCGCATTTTCAACCATAGGCTGTAATATAAGTTTCGGAACCTGCACATCCATAAGCCTGTCCGGCACGTCTACGGAAAGTCCGTATTTATTCATGTATCTCTTCCTTGTGATAACAAAATAATGCTCGATATTCTTTATCTCGTCCTTTAACGGTACCTTCTCCTGTCTTGAATCCATCAGGTAATGAAGCTGCGCCGACAGCGACAACAAAAGCTCCGCTGTCTCATTGTCCTCATTCTCTGTTGCCGTCATCCTTATGATATCGAGTGTGTTGTAGAGATAATGCGGTTTAATCTGCATCTTAAGCGCCGCAAGCTCAGCCTCCCTCTCCTTAAGTTCAGCCACATAGACCCTGTCTATATACTCGGAGAGCTCCTCCACCATACTGTTGAAGCCCTCTGACAAAATCCTCGTCTCCTCAGTGGACTTGACGTTTGCACGCACAGAGAGATACCCTTCGCGCACTTTTTCCATGGCATCCGACAGTTCCCTAAGCGGCGAACTCATCTGTCTCGACATCGCAATATAGAGCGCAACAAGCACAACGATTATTATCATTATTATAAAGATTGTGCGCATCTTGTTCGAAAAGATATGGTCACTGACTATGGTCTCCTCAGCCCCCAAAAATATTACGCAATCCGTCTCTCCTATCGTATTGTAATACACCGCTTCAGAATTGAACCGGAACAGGCCGTTCTTATCGGTCGCATTTTTTAAATACTCCGTCACCGCCGTTGGCGTTCTGTCATAATCGGAGGGATTTGAACTGTATAAAAGCTTCCCGGTGTTTCGATCTGCAATATATATCTGCTCGTTACTCTCGGTAAGCGCTGCATACTCGGCAATCCTGTCGACATCCACATCCACATAGAACGTACCCAGTATTTCCTCCCTCGCAGCCCTTATATACCGGACATTCATATAGTTTCTCACTATCGTAAACACATAGTCGTTTGAATTTTTACAGTAATATCCCTGATACTCAGTCGGGAGAATAAACAGATTTCTGTTTGTTTCCGGATCATTGCTCTCTATGCTGTTGTAGAGTTCTTTTCCTTCGATGGCTGTTTTTCCCTGATCCGAATACGCCGTAAAAATTTCGCCTTTCGCATCCACAAATCTGATAGCCGAAATATTATCATTGCTCATCACGATATCATACAGCATATAGAGTATTGAATTGCTTCTTTCTACATAGGAGTCGTTCTCCAATACATCATACAGATATCCCAGGCGATCGTCATAGTAGTTGTAGACCCCGCTAACAGACTCATCCACGCTCGAGATCAGATCCTCTGTATTCATCTCGAGGGATATCGTTATCTTTTCATAGTACTCATCCAAAAGACCCGATGCCGTCTTGCTCGTCCAGTTGTAAAAAACGAGGAGCAAAATGAGTATGGGTAGCAATCCCAGAACCAAAAACATTACTATCAGCTTGAAAAACTGGGTCTGCCAGAATTTAGCGTCTCTCATCTGCCACCTCCACAAGCTGCTCATGAATTTTTCTCAGCATTTCCGTCTCATACTGTTGTTCGTAGGTCTCATCACCCAGATATGATGTTTTCCTCTTATTCGAAGAGTATCCGTCCGCAATATCCTCATATATCCCGTCACCGAGAGTATCCGTCTCAAATGAGGTGACAGAAATCGCGTAAAGCTTCTTTAACACCTGCGTATAGTTTTCATCTGAATAAAAGAACTTCAAAAAGGTCTCTGCCGCCTGATAACGCTGCTCATCCAATTCGCATTCCCTTGTTATGCAAAGAAAAGCATCCTTTGTATCCGTTATGGTAACATTACCGTCCCTGTCAGGCAGATAAAACCAACCGAAATCATAGTCCGGGGCCTGATCGAGGAGTTCTTTTACCGTTGTACATCCGGTGCAGACCATTGCCGCTTTTCCCTGCGACATACTGTATGCGATCTGTCCGTCGTAAGTCGTTTGCCACTCGGGATTCACGTATCCCTTTTTTATCAGATATCCAATCTTATCTGCTGCCTCGTCAATGGTATCTCCTGTGTGCATAAAGTGATTGAGCAGGTATTCGCTGTGCCAAAAGTCTGCACCCGCAAAAAGCAGCGGTGTCTCGCCATTATTTTTTAAGGTTTCACAGAGTTCTAAAAACTCATCATAGGTTTTCGGTTCCTCCAAACCATATCTGTCAAACAGCGCCTTATTGTAAATAACACCGGTTGTCGTGGCGACTGCACTGAGCCCGAATACAGCTCCGTCTTTGACATACCTGGCATCCTCTTTGACATCATCATACACATCTTTGGTTATCGCTCCGAGAGCTCCGCATTCCGCATAATAAAACGGAGTCTTCATCTGCACAATATCCCCCAGTTCTGCTCTGGCATAGAGTTTACAGAGTGTAGCGTCATATGTAATATTCTCATACTGGGGTTTTGCGTCGATTATAATGTCGGGATACTCCTCCTCAAAGCGAAGAACAGACTCGGATATAGCCTCTGCCCACTCCTGATTCTGATATGCATACACAAACGAGAGCGTAACCTTGTCCGCCTGCGCTTCCTCGGACGTTTTTTTAGCCTGAGCGGAGATCATGTCCGACAGAATGCTTGCAACGACTCCGACGCCCAAAAACACAAGAATGACTATAAAAGTTGTCAGTACACCTATACCGGGTTTTTTCATTATTTCACCTGTCTGTTATCCTGAAAATCACACCGAGAAAACAGTGCCCCATAAAGCACCGAAAGAGCTGTAGCTTGAGATTGCTACAGCTCTATCCTAACATTATTTTGCTATAAACTCAATAAGCACTCCATCCGGGTCCCGGATAAAGATCACCGACTCACCCTCCATTGTGACTTCATGAGCTATGTCCACATTGTTTTTTACAAAAAACTCTCTGGTTGCCTTGGCATCATCCATCTGAACCGCCATATGTTTGGTTCCGATAGTCTGAAGATCCGTATTCGGAACAAGACGGTCTGCCGGGATCGGCTTGGGATCGTCATACTGGAAGAGCTCTATCTCATATCCGAGATCCGCTCTTTCTATAAATACTATCCTTGCTCCGAGCGGAGGTGCATAAAAGTCCTTTGTTTTTTTAAAGCCAAGTATTTTCTCATACCACTCAACGGATGCGTCCATATCTTTTACGGATATACCCGTGTGAAGTATCTTGATCACGTGATTTTCCATATATTTCCTTTCTGTCATTTAATAACCTCACTGGCTGTTTTTTCAACTATTTTGTCACTACGACTTTTCCACCGCCCGGGCAATCAAAAGTAGCTTCCTCTGCTCCCTTAACCGTTACGGTGACACCCTCAAACGCATCTATCTGAGCCGGATCGCACTCTCCAAAGAGAGTGATCTTAGAATCCTTTGTCGCAATAAATTTTGCGCCGGGCTCAAATTTTACTATGGCGTTTTGTATTCCTCCGGTGAGTGTAGTCGATGCAAGTTTAACCCACATGTCGCGCTCCGGATCCTCGTGAATGAGATCTCCCTTCACATCCATGTCTGTCATATTTACATTTACACCGAATACATCTCCATCTGCCGGAGTCTTACACGGATCGTCATTAAATATTGTATGTACGATAACGCCTTCATCTGAACTGATATCAACTCCGTCGAGATCTATCATTGCGTTGTGGCTCTTTATAAGAACTGCTTCTTTCTTTGTGTGAATCCTTCCGCCGTTTACGGTAAAGTCCGCAACTTCTTCTTTCCATCCGTTTACACAGTGCGTAAGCGCAAAGTATGTGCCGCAGTCCGCCTCACAGTCATTGAAAGTCATATCGGAATTTCCCGCGATGATCGCTGCCATATTTGACATATCAAATCTGCAGTTGTTGAAAAAGTCATGACATGCCGGATCTGCGTATGCCCCGTAACCACTCTTGGTACAGATTATGTCACAGTTGTTTGCCTCGAGATAAACATAACCTTCGGATGACTCCGTAGACAATGCTGCCCAACCATCACAGATGATTGTTGAATCATAAAAATATGTGGTTGAATTGCTCATTGAGCAGTGAGTTCTGGTGTTTCCGTCAATCTCAAGTGGCGGCGGCGGAGTGCTCATAAGTGCACTCGGACGCTCAATGTCATCTCCATACGGGATTCCGTGTGAATATATAATCGAATCGTACACGCGAAGGACTCCGCCTTCCTCTGCTGCCGTAGAGTAGCGTGTGCGTCCATTGGTGTCGATTATCGCGTTCTTCAAAGTCATATGTGCTCCGTATTTAACTGCAGCCGCAGCTGACGGTCCACCGATTCCCTGTCCGTCTCCGGCCGTGCTTATCACCGCGCCATCGATCGTGACGTCCGAAGCTGCGCCTTCCGCGTATACTCCGCCTTCTGTTCCCTTGTATGCAACTACTTTCAGGTTTTTAACTTCGTTGTCACTTACTTCTCCGCCGTATACCACTGACGGATTTGAAGTTGCCTCGTCATATTTTCCGTCTTTGATATGTACTGCCGCAATTGCATCTTTTGCCGGCTCAAACCAGTTTACCGGAGGTTTTCCCGGATTTAACACCGCATTTACACCCTGAATGATATCTGCCATTGTCAAAAGATTGGTACACTCTTTTCTCTCCGGCTTTGCAAGTGTAACGCCAAGTATCTTTTTAGTCTCCATATATGATCTCCTCTCAATTACCTAGCATTATGGTATATGTTTGCTCTTAGTATTAGAGCCCCGCATTCTCATGCAGGGCTCAGGTTATATATTGGTGGGTTTAATCATGCTTTCTTCTTTTTACCAATGTAAT
Source organism: uncultured Eubacterium sp. (assembly GCA_905236295.1). GTDB lineage: Bacteria > Bacillota > Clostridia > Lachnospirales > Lachnospiraceae > Eubacterium_C. The sequence continues at coordinate 9,881 of CAJOQF010000353.1, forward strand.
CACGCTCCGCAGCGTTTGCATCTTCCATCTTGAGCATCGGAAGCATCGATATAAGTCCTACTACACAGATTACAAGAAGTATGCCGTATGCAAGCGTTCCGTGACCCATCTGAATAAGGGTAACCATCATAAGAGCTGCTACAGCCGAAGGGATGAGCTGTATAGCCATGATGATTCGGTTTGCGCTCTGGTATTCTCTACGGCCGAATGCGAAAGCTGTAATACATGGATGCATTGTCGGAACACCACCCGTCATGCAGGCAACTCCGAATCCCCATGCAACCATAAGCGGCACTGATCCGCCTTCCGGCTGAAGCATAAGGCAAAGAATCGGGATGAGCTCTGTAAGTCCAAGGATTATTGACGCCCAAACTGAACCGAGCTTGTCATCGAGCACACCGAATATGAAGGACATCGGAATTCCTAAGGCAGCTCCGATTGCCAGGAATAACAATGCCTGTCCCCAAACAGCGCCCTGGAAGCCGTCCAAAGAGAGATATCTGACAGCCATTGAACCCATGCAGGCGTTGATGATGAACTGGAATGCGCCAAAACTGATTATAAGCAACCATGATTTCTTCTGGCGAAGAACCTCTCCAACAGTAAGATGCACCTCATCTGCACCTGTCTCTGAAGGCGGAGCCTGGTTCGCGCCATCCGGATAAAGTCCTGCATCCTCAGGAGTATCTTTGATGCAGAATGCTACTACCAAAATAATAACTACTATAACAATTGCTATCGCAACGTAAAACGGTCTGTAATCTCCACCGAGATTGTTCTTGATAAATGTTGTCATTGTTGCGGTTCCGATGATCGAAAACAGCGGAGAACCGAGGGTTACAATACCCATTATTCGACCGCGGAGACGTATGAACCAGTTTGCAACAAGCATGAAACCTGCCATCTGAAGTACCATACATCCGCAGCGAACAATGAAAAGAGAGATGAAGAACAACAGATAGTTTCCTGATGCAGCACCGCCATTGCAATCAAGGCCGTTAGCACCAACTATTCCAAATACGCCCGCTGCGGTGATAAGCAAGATCACCATAAGAGGCTTTTTAACTCCGAACTTTATGAATAAAGTTCCGTATACAAATGTAAGGATTATACAAATAAAGTTACCTACCGTCATCGGAAGCTGTGTCGCTGATGCGTCCCAACCGCCTCCCTCTGCGGTTATGAAAGTCTGAATGATGTTTATCTGATCATTCTGAAGTCCTGAATACAGGAACATGAACACTATACCAAGTACACAAAGCAGCACGGCATAGCCTAAGAATTTTCCTTTTTTAGCGTTTTGCATTTATCTTTCCTCCTTCTATTACCACTCTATAAGACCTGCTGTAAGTTCTCCGTTAACTTCCGGATATACATATTTTGCATAGGCTTCCGGAATTTCCGTGTACTTAAATCTATGACTTATCAGCGGCGTGATATCAAGCTTTCCGTATTTGATCATGTTCAGGAATACCTTGATGTCCTCATCACTCGTCCATACATCCGAGTTCTGGTAAGCATTTAACTTATCGTTCATTACCGGTGGCCATGTGCCGTTTATGATAAGATCCGCTCTCTTGAGCTTATACGGCTTTGAGTTTACATAAGTTCCTATAAGACTTGCGCCCTTTTGCATTATAGGATCGTCAATCGGCGGCATCTCCTGTCCGTGTACCTGCGATATCATCACGACCCTTCCTCTCTCAGATACCATCTCGGCTGCCTGCATCAATGGGCCTCTCGCTCCGGTAGCCTCAAATATTACCGGAAGCCCGTCACGTCCGAGTGCTTTTATTGCATTCTCAAATCCATCCGGATCTTCTTTTGAGTTGATCGCCACATCGACACCCATCTTCTTTGCCGCCTCAAGTCTGGTGTTGTCAAGGTCGGTAACTATCACCGGGCATGCTCCCGCAAGTCTCGCACACTGCGCTGTCATAGCTCCGACAAATCCCTGCCCGAGCACTGCGCACGGCTCGCCCATCTGAAGGTTCGAACGTCTGAGCGCGTACATTCCTGTATGTCCCAGATTCCAGAACGCTGCCTGTGCAAGATCAACTCCCTCCGGACAAAGCGTACAGTTGAGCGCCGGTGTGATCACATACTGTGCATGTTCTACAGTTGCAACTACATGATCTCCGACTTTCAGGTCATCTACGCCCTCTCCGACTTCGATGACTTCGGCTGACGTCGCATATCCGATACTTGTCGGCAGCGGAACGATGTGCTCGCCAAGGAGTCCATTTTCTGTTCCCGGACTCATAGCTGAGTATTTTGCCTTTAAGAGAACCTCACCCACACCGGGTTTACCAATCTCTTTTTCTTTCAAAACAACTTTGCCGGGTTGCGCTTCTGCAAAAAGCGTTTTCATGATTGTGAATCCTCCTCTCACTTATTATTCGTATGGTGTCAAACTGCGAGGACTCATCTATAAGAAAAACCTCGGCAGTTCTTACTGTCGAGGTTATTATTTCATAAAGATATTTCTTTTAGAATGTTATTTTTTTGTAAAAAAGGGGCAATTATTTTTTAATTATGTTTGGAGATCAACATCGTCAGAATCTCCAGTAAATGCTTCTCATCCACCGGTTTTGTCAGATGCGCATCCATACCAACCTGTAAGGATTTCTGCACATCCTCCTCAAAAGCATTGGCCGTCATGGCAATTATCGGTACTGTCTTTGCATCCTCTCTTTTAAGCGCACGAATCTGTTCGGTCGCCTCCAATCCATCCAGCTTTGGCATGCGGATATCCATCAGTATCGCATCGTACGTATCCGGCTCGCACCGCTTGAACCGTTCTAAACATATCTCCCCGTTTTCTACCACATCAACCTGCATTCCGTGCATGGTTAAAAGCTCCTTCATGATCTCTGCATTTATCAGCATATCCTCTGCGAGCAGAATACGCTTATCGCGCAAAATCGCATTTGGATTCTCATCTATTTCTCTCTGCAGGGCTTGTATGGCATCGTCTGCATTGGACTCATCATGCGAAACATTTGTTGAATCCGGAATCTTTAAGGTTACACTTATGGTGACAACAGTCCCCTTATTTTTCTCACTTTGAATATCTATCGTTCCGTTCATCAGATCAACCAGATTCTTGGTGATAGCCATTCCCAGACCGGTTCTTCCGTACTCGTTCGAAGGACTCTCCTCTTCCTGAGCAAAAGCTTCAAATATCCGTGGCATAAACTCAGGATTCATTCCGATTCCGGTATCTCTGATCACAAATTTCAAAGTAGCATTTGCGTTAAACCTGGCCGTCTCCTCAACGCTAAAGGATATAGCACCCGGGGCATCTGTAAATTTGACAGCATTGCTCAGTATATTTATAAGCACCTGTTCAAGCCTTGCCTGATCACCTATGTAGGCCTTATTTAGCGATTTACTGAGAACAATGCACTTGTACTCGAGTCCTTTTTGTCTGCATTGTTCCCTGATTAACATATTTATCTGTTCTATCGTACTGTTGAGCGAGAATTCCTCCTCCCGAATAGTCATTCGTCCCCTCTCAATTCGCCCGACATCTATGATATCGTTGATTATACCGAGGAGCTGATTTGAACTTGCTTCTATCTTCTCAAAGTACTCCCTTGTTTTATCGGAAAGATTCGGATCCTTCCGGGCAATAGTCGCATATCCGATAATGGCATTCATTGGAGTGCGCAACTCATGGCTTACAGAATTGAGGAAAGATGCTTTTACCGCATTGGCCTCCGCCGCCTGATCAAGCGCATCGGAAAGTGCCGACTTGGTTGACATTTCCTCTCGCGTTTTTGTATCAACATCGGAAAAACCAACGCCCACATACTGAGACTCCTGTCCATCGCCAACGTTCTTTTGATCAACAGCGGCAATACGTATCATCTCGTACATCTCCCTGCCCCCGCGGACACTCAAGTATCTATAAGCGATCATCGCTTCCCTCTTAAGCGCCTTTCTTATGTTGTCAGGGTCTATAAATTTCAGGAAGGTGCTGCGATCCACATCGGATACACAATCCCCGGCATATTGTCTCATCATCTGGCTGAATGAAAAAGTATCCCCCTCCTTTATATCAATATGGAGGTTTACGTTTGCGCGATAGCATGTGGCCAGATCCCTGTCAAGATCAACGTAATACACGCTCCTGTAATCCTGCGCCATGGCTGTAATCATACCGTTGGCTTCGTGTCGCATCTTTACCTGCTCGAGCAGCTCCTCCTGAAGTGCTACCCTCTCTTCAAGCTCCTCTTTTTCCTGTATGGCCGCTCCAATCTGCCTTGCGGCCTCCATCTTCTCGTCCTCTGCAATAAATCTGTCCACTATACATGTTGTTATAAGACATCCCACTGCATAAAACGGTAAAAGAGGATAATTGGTCTGAAATACGATAAAGATGATCATCATTATACCGGCAACCCCTATCGCGATATGTCTTATCCTAAGTTTCTTTTCCGATTTTATGGCCGTCCAAAGCGCATAAGCAGCTACAAGTCCAAACATCAACACTTGTATGTAGAGTGTAATATGCCTGGCATATCCCGTCATATACTCGCCGTTACCATTAAAGCTAAACATAATAGGATATTTAAAATTGAGCATAAGGCAGATTATTTCGAATAGTATAACTACCCATCCGCTCAGCATAAGAAGAGTTGTGAAAAAATTCCGCCTGTTAAGATAAGATACTACATACCGCATCCACAGATAGATAGATAGAGCCATTGCAACAAAGTATGTGATCGTATCCAGAAAACAAAGTGTTCTTAAATCAAACTGATATAAAATCCCCCAGAGTGCATCGGTTATATAATATAAAAGAACAGCTATCAGAAACAACTTATACCTGATAACATGTTCCGGCGATTCGCTCCTTTTTCTGCTCAGTATTGCTCCGTTTACAATTAGGTGTACCACGATTGCTAATAAACTGACGCTGGCATAATACATATCTTTCGTCCTCCTTTAACAGGATCTGACTGTAGTTACCAATATTATACCACGAAAGCACGAGGAAAATCCATACTTGTATGGATTTGACGACGCTACGCGATAACGGACGGCAACGTCCGTTATCTCACGAAAGCAAAAAAAAGCGCTACCCGATTTTACTAAATCGAATAGCGCCTTTAATATGGTTCAAAAAGTTTCACTGTATAACCTCTCTTTCTATGGTCTAGCTCTTAATCACCTATGGGTCTCTTCCTTTCATCAAATCAACCCCTTCTATTTCCTTTGTACCTTAATCACTAAAACCATCATCTATATTAAACTCTTTCGAGATATTTGGTCGGATCAAAGTCTTATCTTCCCATTGGACCGTACCTCCTATTCATGAATCCTTCAACAGAAACTTTCGTCCTCCCGAACCAGTACCTCCTATTCTTTTCAATCGATCAATAAAAGCTACTCGTCTATCGTCCCATTGGACCTACCTCCTGTTAACTATTTCATCCTCCACCTGTTTGAAGGATGCTCCGTCTCCAACTCCCCGAACATCTCAACCGCAATCTCTCTTCATATACTAGGAATAGATTTCCTCTATCTGTGTTGTGTCCGCTTCGTTGTTTGTGACTGTATAATACAATTATTCTTCTAAATTGTCAATAAGTTTTTCGAAAAAAGTTAAATTGTCCGAAAAGTTGGAATTTTGTTTATCTGTAAGAACAATTCTGATTAGTCTTGAACTGTATGGTCAACTCAAAAACTTAATCGCTTCTATCGCTGTCTGGATCGCCGGAGTCGTATCGTGAACAACCGGATTATTCAGACCCAACCCCTCCCTCTCCTGATTCGCCACCACCAAAAGAACCGTTCCGCACCTCACTCCGAGATGGCTGGCGACTGTAAAGAGCGCTGCCGACTCCATCTCCGAAGCCAGGCAACCAAGTCGCTTCCATGCTTCCCATTTACTCTCCAGCTCATAACTGATGGGCATAAGATCAGGCTGATGCTGGCCGTAGAATGAGTCTTTGCACTGAACTACGCCGACATGACATCTGTGGTCAAGCCTTGCTGCCGATATCTCAAGCGCATTTACAATCTCATGGTTTGCAACCGCCGGAAATTCAATCGGAGCGTACTCACGGCTTGTACCCTCAGCGCGTATCGCACCGGTTGCCACGACCAGATCACCGCTCATCACCTTTGTCTGCATACCCCCGCAGGTGCCGACTCTGATAAATGTATCCGCCCCCGCCTGTACCAGCTCCTCCATCGCGATAGCCGCAGACGGTCCACCTATTCCGGTAGACGTCACCGATACCTTGTGATCATGCAGATATCCTGTATATGTAACATACTCTCTCACGTCCGCAACAAGATGAGCATCATCGAGAAATGCCGCTATCTTGGCGCATCTTTTGGGATCTCCCGGCACAATGACATATTTTCCGACATCTCCCTCCCGTATACCTAAGTGATACAGTGTTCCGTCCTCAGAGTAATTCATTTTGTTCCTCCCTTGTAATCATGCAGCTTTGGCAGATTCTGCCACCGGTCGCAGTACACCGGGTCAGTCGAATTGCCAACTGCTATTAAATACGTTTTTTACATATATCCCACAGGACACAGGCCTCGCAATTCGGTTTTGTCCTCGCTGTGCAAACGGCTCTGCCGTGATCGACCATGCGATGGCAAAAGTCATTGCTCTCCTTTGGCGGAATAAGTTTAATCAGCGCCATCTCAACTTTCTTGGGATCTTTTTCGTTATCGACAAGACCGATCCTGTTGGAGAGACGTATGCAATGGGTGTCCGTAACAATCGCCGGCTTCCCGAAAATATCGCCCATAACAAGATTGGCGCTCTTCCTTCCAACTCCCGGAAGCTTTAACAATGCGTCAAAATCATCCGGTACATTTCCGCCGTATTCATCGCGTATTATCTTCATACACGCATTGATATCCCTCGCCTTGCTCTTTCCAAGCCCGCAGGGTCTTACTATCTTCTCAATCTCGGATGCATCAGCATTTGCCAAAGCATCCACATCCGGAAATTTTTCATAGAGACTCTTTACGACTACATTGACCCTCTCGTCAGTACACTGCGCTGCCAGACGAACACTTACCAGAAGTTTCCACGCTTCATCAAACTCAAGTGTACAATCAGTCCTCGGATATTCTTTTTTCAGACGACTGACGACCTCAAGCGCAAGCTCTTTTTTTCTCATAATCCCCTAACCTCTGTATAAATCTCTGCATCGATCCTTCTTATGGCGAAATGCATACTACTTCATCATCGCGTCGAGAATATGGATACTCGATGCCATCTTCTTTAGTTGGGAGATATTATCTTTCATATATTTCTCAAGCTGAGATACCTCCTCATCCGTAAACCCGTTATTTTTTATAATTTTGCACTCAGGAATGCGGCCTTCGGCATTTCTTGTGCCATCATCAAATGTTACAAAAGCGTATTTTTTCCCGTCATCACTGTGACATATCGGGGAGACACTCATATTCAACGTATCATTCATATACATTCTCCTTGAATCTGACCATTATTATTTATTTTATCGTAAATTCGGCACTGTTTAAAGAGCAAAATTCATAGTTTGGGACACAAAAAATCGCACCGGCATTAGCCGATGCGATCTGTTAATTCGTATTTGATTAGAAAATTCTTCTTACAGCGAGGATAGTTCTGTAGTCAGCCGGCGAAGTATACTTGATACCGTCTCTTCTGTTTGAAGCATGTACTATGGTGTTGTTGCCAATGTAGAGTGCAACGTGTCCGCTGTAGCAGATGATATCTCCAGGCTGTGCCTCAGAGAAGCTTACTCCGTAACCTGAGCTTCTAAGTGCGCTTGAGCTGTGCGGAAGTGATACACCAAATGCTGCATAAACGCTCATGATGAAACCTGAACAGTCAGTTCCGTTTGTAAGGCTTGATCCTCCGTATACATATGGATTTCCTACGAACTGGCAAGCATAGTTTGCAACTGCCTGTCCGTTTGATCCTGACGGTGATGAGTAGCTGCTTGAAGATGAGCTGCTTGATGAGCTTGATGAACTACTGCTTGAGCTACTTGATGAACTTGAAGATGAGCTGCTTGAGTTGTCTGTATTTGAGTATGTGGTTCCTGTTGTGTTTTCTGCATTCTCTGCAGCTGCAGCAGCGGCTGCCTCAGCCTCAGCCTTAAGTCTTGCCTCTTCCTCTTCCTTAGACTCAGCTTCCTCAAATACTGTCTCAACATCTACATAGTCTGATGAAACATAGCCCTTTACATCGCCGTTTGAAACCTTGATCCAGTTTTCACTGGCTTTCTTTACTGTAAACTCCTCACCCTCAGCTGCGAGTGCTACAACGCTTGCCTTTGATGAGCTCTTCTTGCGAACCTTAAGAGTTGCAGTGTTAACTGTTGCAACTTTCTTTCCTACTTTTTCAGCGAGATCTTCATCGCCGATAACTACATATTTGCTCTTGATCCAGCCTTTTACAGATCCGGATTTGATCTTAACCCAGCTGCCTTTTGTCTCAAGAACTGTTGCTGCGCCGTTGTTGTAAAGCTTTCCTACAGCTGCACTCTTTGCGCTTGCTTTTTTTCTGATGTTAACATAATCGTTAACCTGTGCGATCGCGATATCTTCAAATTCGGATTTCTCTATACCAGCCTGACTGTCAGCCTCAGCTACAGTATTTAAAAGTGAGGTTGTGACGCCTGCTGTAAGGCTGGTATCCTCAGCATTTTCTGCTGCCTCTGTCTCAGCTACGACTGATGTTAATGTTCCTGACTGACCTGCAACAGCAGCACCGAAAGTAACAACGCTTGATCCTGAGATTACCATCATACCTGTAAGTGCGCCAGCCGTAAGCTTGACAAATTTCCTATTCATTGGTCTATATTCCTCCGTAAAGATTACTCTTTTTTACAATTCGATTTATATTTGTTACATATTTGTTACGTTTATTACACGGAGATTATATCACCGTGACAATAGACTGTCAAGGCGTTAACATTCATTAAATATAAATTTTTTATGATGTAATAAATAAGAAAAAAGTCGCAACCGGGCGTTTGGCTGCGACCTGTATTTTCTATTTGTATTTGCGGTTGATCAGGCGTTTTACATATGTTTCCTTCGGCAGTGGTTTATCATATAGGAATCCCTGTATAATGTAACATCCGGCATCATTTACAAGCTTTAACTGATCCTCTCTTTCCACTCCCTCGGAGATGATCACCATATCCAGACTTCCTGCCATGTGGATAATATCTTTCAAAATAACCTCATCTTTTTCAGAAAAGTTTTTGCCGTTAATAAACGACCGGTCTATTTTTAGAGTTTTGACATTAAACTGTCTCAATGTGCTGAGAGAAGAATAACCTACTCCGAAATCATCTATAGCAGTATCAATACCGTTTTTGTCAAGGCTGTCAATAAATGCCGTCAACTGCTCCTGCTCTCCGATATCAGAAGTCTCTGTCACCTCAACCTCCAGATATCTCTCATCTATATTGTGTTTTTTTATAATATTCGCAATATTCTCCGTGAGCTTCGGATCCACAAGATCCGTCCTTGAAAAATTGACAGATACCGGCACCGGATCAAGCCCCTTATCTATCCACATCCTCAGATCCGCACATACCCGATCCAACACATAATAATCAAGCGGAAGCATTTCACCGTTTCTCTCGAGGGTCGGTATAAACATTCCCGGCGGTATCACATTTCCAAAGCTTATCCACCGAACCAAAGCCTCCGAACCTACTATCTCCTTTGTGCGAGAATCAACCTTCGGCTGATAGAATACAACAAACTCCTCATTGATCAGAGACTCCTTGAACATTTCAAGGATATTCTTTTGCTGAACAACCTGCTCCATAATCTGGCGAGTAAGTATTTCCGCAGGCTGATGTGTAACGCTTTTTGCATAGTTAAGAGCAACTGCCGTACGGCTGATCACTTCTCCGGGTGCGTTTATGTCCTCGTTAATATCCCATACTCCGGCTGTGGCCGGCATCTTTACGGTTTTTGTCTCGCCCTCGAATTCAATATCTATCTCAGCCTTTCCTATAAGTTCAATAAACCTGTCCCGGTTTTTCTTTTTAATGAGCGCTGTAAAGTTGTCTCCGCCCAAATGACCGAGATACTCGTCTTCTTCCAGCTGAGATTCAAGCATAGCCGCATATCGCCGGATCAACTCATCTCCGAGCTTTTGTCCGAAGCGCTTGTTGGTATTTCCGAATCCTTTGAGATTGAAATAAAACGCAGAGTATATCTTCAGGTTTCCGGAATTCATAATGCGTCCCACTATATTCATATAGCCGTTGGCATTGGGAAGCCTGGTCAGATACTGTGTCATGGAGATGCGCTCTACTATGGTATTGAGCTGTGCGCGTTCGTAGACAAAGCAGCTCTCCATCGTGTATATCTCCAACGCGTTTTTATCCATCTCGGTAAACTCACAACCGTATGGATAAAGCTCAACAAAGACATTCATTCTCTCATCTATCTTGAAAGTGAAATCGATCTTTGCTTCGTCGAGCGGCTCTTCGTCGGGATTTTCATAGAATATGTCATGTTCTTTTTGAACTATATGGGATGCCCCACCTCGCATAGTCAGCACAACTTTTTGCACATGCAAAAGAGGCGCGACCCATGAAACCGCTCTTTTAATGGATTCAACCGCTATTGGTTCTGTTGTAACATCCCGCAAAAAGCTGAGATGGGTTTTTAGGCAATCTTTTTCCGTAGTTATCAGTTTCATATTTCCCTCTTATCATATAAAAACGACATTTACGTCGCAAAAAATCTATGAAACAACAGAAATTTGTCGTATTTCCAACAAAATAAAACTACCTATATAGCACTGCATATAAGTTGCTATATAGGTAGATTATAACACAAACGCTATTATCTTTCTAATTAAATACTTATAAACTACTGAACAGAATTGCTCCCCGCTGTAACTTCCGTGCTGACGCTTCCCGAAGTTATAGTATATGTTTCACCCGCTACAACATCCGCTGTGGAGATAACATAGTAATCTGCGCTTCTTCTAAGCGTTATGGAAGCTATCTCTTTGCCGGATGAATCCTTCACAGAAACTGTCTCGCCGGCTGCGATCGCACTGTCTGTGGTTCCCGCAATATATGATTGCTCTCCACCGCCGGGTGCCTGGTTCATTCCACTCATGCCGGCTGC
>CAJOQF010000354.1 GCA_905236295.1 uncultured Eubacterium sp.
AGATAAACCCCTACGTGGAGGGGAATATCTTCAAGAGTGTAGAGAATGTAAATCTGAATACAGTAATTGCCTATAAAAAAGACGGAATAAAGCATTCATTTCTTGAATCCTACGATGAGCCAAAGCTTCCATAGCCCGTTCTTCGGGCGCCGGAGACCGCTGCACTAGGACGCCGGGCGCATTCCCGGTATCACTTATCACTCCCTTGCAAAAAAAGTATGTTATTTGCTATAATTTCTATCTGTAAGCTGATTAATTATATTCACATCAAATCAAGAGGAATACATCATGGAAAACAAAAATTACAGTGTTGCAGGTATCTTTATTGTTCTGGTTTTCGGATCCATCATAACCGGAATCGTCTCGACCATCATGACGACAGCTATCCCATCAGTAATGAATGATTTTTCTATCCCCGCAAGCCAGGCTCAGCTGGTTACGAGCATCTACTCTTTAGTTAGCGGGATCATGATGCTGGCAACCGCATTTATCGTAAAAAAATATCCGACAAAGCGTCTGTTCTTTATCGGAATGCTATTATTCTCGTTGGGCGTATTATTATGTGCCCTCTCTCCCACATTTTTAATCTTAATATTCGGACGCATACTCCAGGGTGTCGGATACGGGATCATCATGGCTATGACACAGATGGTCATACTTATAATCATCCCCGAACACAAACGCGGCTTTGCTATGGGTCTCTATGGACTGGCAGTAATGATAGCCCCCGTCATCGCACCTGTGGTTTCGGGAATAATAATCGATAACTACGGCTGGAGAATACTGTTTTGGATCGTCCTTTTAATGTGTCTTTTAGATCTGTTTTTGGGATTGAAGTTTATGAAGAATGTTCTCGAAAACTCCGAGCAGCATTTTGATCTGCTTTCAATGATACTCGCCGCAGTCGGCTTTACAGGTGTACTCTTCTCCGTCGGAAATATCGGTAGCTATCCTTTTGTAAGCATCCATGTATTGATGTATCTGCTGATAGGAGTTGTCGCACTTATCATTTTTGCAATTCGGCAGTTTAAGCTTGAGACTCCGCTTTTAAATCTTCGGGTATTCAAGACGAAAACATTTACGACAGCCGTGATCATGTGCTTTATACTCTATGCACTCATGAATGCAATGTCCACCATCATGCCGATCTTTATACAGACGGTATTGGGCGAGAGCGCCACAATGTTTGGAATACTTATGGCGCCATGTGCCTTTATAATGGGACTCTTGAGTCCGTTCACGGGGAAACTGTACGACAAGGTAGGCATAAAACCACTCGCCATCCTCGGTTGTGCCTGCGTTCTTATTAGCAAGGCGAGCATACTCTTCTTCAACGAGAGCAGTCCGACAAAGATACTCGTCATCCCGCTTATACTGCTCGGTTTTGGTCTCTCCGGCGTATTGATGAACATTGTGACATTCGGAATGTCCGACCTTGAGGGTTCTTCAAAGACAGACGGTACATCTATACTTACCTGTCTTCGTACTATAGGCGCCGCCCTCGGAAGTGCAATATTTGCTTCCATTCTCTCTGCCGGAGTAACAGACCAGAAATACACTCTCGCCAACGTTCACAACTCGTATATATGGATGACTGTGCTGGCTGCAATAACACTGTTTATCGCCATCTTCATCATCCCCGGCAAAAAGAAATCAAAATAACCGCCAAAAATCCCACGCCTCATCAAAGCGTGGGATTTGTTATATATATTTACTTCTCCTTTAAACCATTTCGTCTAAATATGGATCTGAAAATAAATCTTACCAGTGGTCCGCAAAACAGCAACTGAAAGATCAATGCACAAGGCAGATTTAACGCGACTGTCTTAATCCACATTGCAAATGACGGCTCCTTAAAAAGCATCATCGCTATAAAGCTCATAATTGGGCACATGATACATACTATGCAGATTGAAATGATATATGTTATCACAGCCGGTCTGTCTGTCGGCTGAACTATCTTAAACGCAAGCTTTGGCGCAAGTTTCCCGACTACAAAAAACTCCAGCAAAAAAGCGACCGGCACCATGATCTTCATTTCACCGAGCGCGAGCAAAAAAGCTTCGTTTGTCAGATCCCCCTGGCTTAGCGCTACATTATAGACGATCATGGCATAGACCATTACGGTAGCCATAATAATAGTAAAAATAAAGTCTTCAAATTTTGTTTTTGGCATAATAAAACATCCTCCCTATTCATATCCGAGCGTGTTGTTCGTTATCATCAGGAGGATGTTCGTTTCCAATGCTTTACCGTTCTCTTTTGATATATACTGTATCACATTAAATCCGATCGTGTAAGCAAAAAATTATTAAATTTTAAGCTAAATGATTTTAACACATTAAGATATCAGGCTCATGGCAAGCCACACTTTATCGGGTCGTCAGACAAGCTGTTGTGCCAGCATAAGGATCAACGGCATTGATATAATTGACAGTATCGTCGAGAGACAGACATATTTAACCGCATTTGTGTAGCTGAGTCCGACCATCTGCGCAAATATGGCAACATTGGCTCCGATAGGTGCCGAAGCGGAGATTATAAGTGTAAGCTTCATCTCCTGAAGTGATGCCGGAAGAAGCATCAGAAACAGTAACGATACTATCGGTATAAGAACGAGTCTTATCGCACAGCTGATGTAGATCTTCTTTTCTTTAAATATATCGAGGATCTTGGTCTGAGCAAGGTAAATGCCGAGAATTATCATGGCAATAGGTCCGTTTAAGGCTCCGATCGAATTGAGCGCTCCCGTAACCACGCTCGGCAGAGGTATCTGCAAGAAGAACAGCACTACTCCTATTACCGTTGCGATAACAACGGGATTCTTTATTATCTTCTTCGCACTTATCGCACTCTTGTCGCCGGTCATTACAAAAACGCCGTAGGTCCACTGCAAAAACAAAAGGATTGCAACAAACGCCGAGCAGTAAAAAACAGCCTCATCGCCCATAACTGTCCTAACAAGCGGAATACCCATAAAGCCGCAGTTTGAGAAAGCCACTCCTATATTGGCGACGGGATTCTTCTTTCCGTATATAAGCATTGAGATGATCATTGAGATGACAAGCAATGCTGCTGAGAGCACGAACGACAGCCAAAGTCCATGAACTCTTTGTGGCGTCTTTTCTATCAGATAAGAATTGAGTATTACTCCGGGGAGAATGATATACAGCAAAAGGTTTGACAACTCGCTGCTTCCCTTGGCTGTAACAAGTTTCCCCTTGTACAGAGCAAAACCAACTCCCATGAATATAAACATCGTGATGAGCTGCTTGAGTAGTATTAGTGACGCTTCCATTTTTAATTCCTTCTTTCCATATCATACCATTTGGGTATTATCAAACCCTGAGCACAGAAGCTCTAAGAATTGTAATATTTGAATTTTACCCTGCAATAGTATACACTATTCTATGAAAAAAGTGCACAAATATTTTTTTAACCAAAAAGGAAAAAAACATGATAAAAGATATAAAAATGATCGCAACCGACTTAGACGGTACTCTCCTGCAGACGCGCGGAGTAATAACAGAAAAAACCAGAAACGCAATAGAAAAAGCCATCGCATCCGGCATACAGTTCGTCCCCATAAGCGGACGTCCGTACAACTCACTTCCGGATGCATTGTTTGATATAAAGGGCATCGAATACTGCTCCACCTCAAACGGAGCTGTAGCACAAAAATTTGAGACAGGCGATCGTATATATTCCGTTCTGCTTCCTGCGAGATCAGCCAGAGCGATCGTCCGCTGCCTCGGCAACTACTATCGAGACGGAGAGATAGCCTACGAGGCATTCATTGACGGAGTCCCCTACGCCGCAGCTGAGTATGTTATGGATCCCAGCCGATTCGGAGTGCCGGACACTGTGATCGAATACATCAAACGCGAGAGACTGCCCGTACCTTACATAATTGATTTCATTTACGAAAATGCCGAAAAACTCGATTCCATTGCCATAATACTCAAAAATCCTGCCCTCCAGGGCATGATCTGGAGACATCTTGAACGTGAAGTTCCGGACATCTATGTGACAGCAGCCGTAGACTATCGTGTCGAGATGTCAGCCAAAGACACAGGCAAGGATATCGCCCTGAAAAAAATAGCCGATGAATTAAACATCGGCCTTGAAAACGTATTGGTATTCGGCGACGGTGAGAACGATGCGCCAATGCTCAAATGCGCCGGCTGGGGAGTCGCCGTGGAAAATGCCACCGACAACTGCAAAGCCGCTGCCGACGAGGTAATCGGACGCTATGACTCTGAGGCTGTCGCAGACTATATTTTGAGTGTATTGTGATCAATCAATAAGATCTTTTATAACTTCACTCGCAATTGCCAGTCCGGCTGCAGCCGGTACGAAAGCAATCGAGCCGGGTGTGCGTGTAGGCACATTCGGTTTTATCGGTGGTTCATCCGAATATACCACTTTAAGAGAGTCTATCCCACGTTTCTTAAGTTCTCTTCTCATAACCTTTGCAAGCGGGCATACACTGGTCTTGTAGATATCCGCAACTCTGAAACGGGTCGGGTCAAGCTTGTTGCCCGCCCCCATTGAACTGATTATCGGAACATTTACAGTTTTCGCCCTCTCTATCAATTCGAGCTTTGCAGTCACCGTATCAACCGCATCTACTATATAATCATATGAAGTAAAATCAAACTTATCCGCATTCTCAGGCAGGAAAAACATATCTCTTACCTCCACCTTCACCTCAGGATTGATATCGAGCATACGCTCCTTCATAACCGCGGTCTTCGGTCTGTCAACTGTGCTGTGGAGAGCGATTATCTGTCTGTTGAGGTTGGTGATCGATACCACATCTTTATCTATCAGTTCAAACGCCCCAACACCGGATCTTACCAGCGCCTCACAGACATATCCTCCAACTCCGCCCACGCCGAAAACGGCAACTTTTTTATTCTTAAGACTGTCAACTGCATCATCTCCGAGCAGCATTCTCGTTCTTTGAAACTGCATAAATCAAACTTCTCCTTGAAAAAAATCGCGGATATCATTAATTGATATCCACGATTACTTTTTTGTCTATTTTAGTGGAAGCTGCCTTCACAACCGAACGAATCGCTTTTGCGATCCTTCCCTGCTTCCCGATAACTTTTCCCATATCATCCTTGGCTACTGAGAGCTCAAGTATGATTGCATTATCCGTCTCCTTCTGATTAACAGAAACTTCCGAAGGCTTATCCACCAATGCTTTTGCTATAACTTCTACTAGCTCCTTCATTTATAGGACACCTCGTTTTCTTATTTTGCGATTCCTGCCTTCTCGAAGATCTTTGCAACAGTATCTGTCGGCTTTGCACCCTGGCTTAACCACTTCTTTGCGAGCTCCTCATTTACCTTGTACTCTGTAGGATTCTTGGTCGGATCATAAGTTCCGATCTCCTCGATGAATCTTCCGTCTCTCGGTGAACGTGAATCTGCCACGATAATTCTGTAAAACGGAGCCTTCTTCTGTCCCATTCTTCTTAATCTGATTTTTACTGCCATTACTTTTCATCCTTTCATTATTTAAAGTTTACTGTTTTTATATGATAAACAGGCTGTGCTGTTGTATCCTTACTAATCTCCCCTCGACAGGCTCAGGGATCGGATCGATCAAAACGGAAGCTTTAATCCTCCGAGGTTGAAGCCACCCAGACCGCCGCGTCTCTTGCCGCCTTTTCCGGTCATCTGCTTCATCATCTTTCTGCCCTGCTCGAACTGCTTCACAAGACG
>CAJOQF010000355.1 GCA_905236295.1 uncultured Eubacterium sp.
ATACGTAGACAAAGATCTTGCCGCAGAGCTTCAGGCAGAATTTGAAGCACAGGAAGCTGCCCTCTATGAAGAAACCATCGAAGAATCCGGAGAGATCGATCCGAACAATGTAACAGCTAAACCGGTTGACAATGACGGAACAATTGAGACCCCTGAAGCCGAAGACCAGGCTCCGGCTGATGAGAACCAGACACCGAACAATGATCAGGCTCCAACTGATGATTCGGGCAGTACCCCTCAAGATGATGCCGGAGAATAAACGGAGATAAATATGAGGATTAACACTTCTGTAAAAAAATTGTTAATATGTACGGTTTGCACCAGTCTCGGCATTTCCCTGATCGGATGTGGAAAAGCCGTAGACGAAGTCAGCTCCTCGGATCTTGAAGGGTCTGTCGGTTCAATAGTCAAAGAATATAGCGGATATTTGGGCTATGGATATGATATCGTAAAATCCGGGTACTACAGCGAAGAGTATGTGAATGCCTCAGCTCCTGTGCTGGATTTGGATTCCCTTGCTGCAAACGATTATGTGCGAGTTGCGCCGATGAACCACACGGTCACCAATATGTTAACCGGTTGGTCTTGTACGGATATCCTCGCAAGGCTTTCGGAATACTCCGGAGGCCTTGTGGATATCGGCTTCAAAGCCTCAGCTGATGATTTTTGCGGAGGTGAAGTCCAGGACAATTCATATTATGTACTACTAAATTCCGAGATTCGTCAGCAGCGGGAAATACTTAAAGTCAAGACCGGTGTTTTAGCGGATTATCTTGACGAGGACTTCGAAAATGATATTGAAAATCTTTCCGGCGAAGAACTTCTTGAAAAATACGGATCATACGTAATGACCGACATCCAGCTTGGCGGACGTCTTATACTCAGCTATATTGTTGATAACAGCCATAATGAATCCAGAGAAGATTTGGATGAAGAGCTTACGGCTGTTGTCAGGGACTCGACTGATGGCCAGTTGTGGGAAGACCTCACATCGGGAGAAAACTCGCTGGACGAGTCATTGTTAGACAATAAAAATACTGCTGACGAGACAACCGAAGCCACTTACGGAGATTCATCCGGAGATATATCTGAAGAAACATCCGGAGAACACGAAAACAATGAGATGGCAAACATATCAAATATGCACTTTTTCTCCATAGGTGGCAATAAAAATCTGGGTTCCAGTCCCTCACAGATTACCGCAAACTATCCTTCGTGGGCTCAATCGGTACAGGACGGTCAGATTTCTTTGATCAACTGCACAAACGGTATATGGCTTTGGGATATAATCAATCTGGTTGATAAGGATAAAGCTACAGAAACCAAAAATGCATTCTATGGTGTTAAAGAAGAAGTTGAAACTGAAGTTACAAGTGAATTCGGCGATGAAACCCCCGGTGAGCCTTCAGTTAAGGAAGTTGTTAACGAATAAACAAGAAAAAGATAAAAATGCCTAACCGGCATTTTTATCTTTTTTTAATGCTCTGTTTTTAAAGAAACCTTTTATATCGGCTCTATGCTCTTTATAGAAAATAACCGCATATGTCACTATCGGTAGAAAGAGTATCAGACCGCTCCAGTCCGTTTTCAGCATGATATTATATATTGAATGATATGTCACTGCCAGTGTAAATGCCGCCAATGTTCCGGTAATATACATTTTTCTGTGCTGATACGCCATTCCCAGCATATAAGCCACTGCTGCCGTACATATAGCGTGCATCAAAGCCGTCGCAAAACCTCTTGCAAATATCCACTGAACTGATGATATCTTTGCGGCGTTGGTGATCATATAAAATACATTCTCAAGCACTCCAAATCCTACACCGATACTCATTCCCACCGCAATCCGGTTCTTTATCTTGTTTTTTGAGATTATCGTGTAAATAAGGATAGGGATCATTTTCGCTATCTCTTCTACCACCGGCGCATAGTAAGTCGTAAATGTCTTGGCACTGTAATGCTCAAGATTTTCCATCAGGAATATATTCACGCGATCTGAAACAGCACATGCCACAAACCCCATCAGGAGGAAAAAAATCAGCTTTCTTCCACCCGGCTTCATGAAAAACATCATGAGCATCAACGGTGCGCCCAGGCATATTCCCATCATTCCTACATTGATATCCATTTTTTTGTCCCCCTGTAAGCCAAAGGAAATATCCAGATCTGCAGTCCGGAACCTATAAATCTAAGGATACTGGTATAATATTGTGATATATCCATATCTGCAATCATAAGCTCAGCCAGTCTCTCCACGATCAGCAACAATAAAACAATATAGTAATTTTTAAGTGTAACGACAAAACCGTTTTCTACATCCGGTATAAAAATATGTTTTATCACAATATACGTCAGGATGGTGATAGCACCCCCGACTATGCACGTGCTTACAGCGTTCTCGCTGTTTATACCGAACATCCACAGTATCGTTACCAGTATTGATGCCAGAAGTGCCGTGATGCGATATTTCCTGAAACGTTTTGTCCTGTCATCCGCAAGTGAATCCAATGCTCCATAGGAAGCCGTAAACAAAAACAGAAAGAAACTGATATTTGAAAGCGCACTTATCACATGCATTCCGTTATCATCGCCTGCCCACACATAATTACACAATGTCCAGACCTGATACAGGAGCGAACACATGATTCCCAGGTAAATACATAGCAGGAATAGCGGTCTCTTCCCGGTTCCCATTACAAACGATGCGATGATAAAGTTTATCAAACAAAACAGTACACGGATGACAACCATTGCGACAACCATGTCCATTTTAAATAGTCCGGCAACTATAAGTGCAACTACCATACAGACAGTTATGATTATGTTGACCTGTACACTAACTAGTTTTTCTACTACTTTTGAAAAAATATCCTTCATATTACACCAAATATAGATTCTTCAAAGTATCTATCATCTCGTCGTCCACACCCAGCTTTTCCTTTGCAAAGCCGATCGTGGATCCATAATTAGCATCAAAATGATCGAGCAGCTTTTCCATGACAAACGCAGCCGCACCCTTTAACATAAGAGCTATTATATCAGCTTTTTGTGTGTCCTGTATATATTTGTGGAGCACAGCCTTCGACTCCTCAATATCCTTTTTATAAACGGAATTGGTAATAACAAAATCATCCATTATATCCGCTCTCGATACGCCAAGAAGGCTGAGTATCAAAGCCGCCGCTATACCCGTTCTGTCCTTTCCGTAAGAGCAATGCCAGAGCATTCCATCCCTGTCCTTGTTTTGCGCAAGCCTTTTTAAAAACATGCCGTATCCTGCCTGTCCGACCGGATCCTCCAGCATATTGATATAAAGCCTTCCATCCGCACCCGTAACATCGAAAAAGTGAATTGCATATTCAAGATTCTCCGGCTTGCTGAGGAAGTTCTCAGTGATAGGAGGCATCTTCATAGAGCCGATCTCCTTTGTCTCGTCAAATATCGGAAGCCTGATATCCTCGACTCCCTCTATCACCGGATTTGGAGATAGCTCTATCTCAAAAGACATCCTAAAGTCCATCACCAGTTTTAATCTGTATTTATCTTTCAACACCTTAATAGATGCATCAGTAGCATTTTGAAGCTTGCCGCTTCTTAAAAGAGCCCCGCTCCTAACCGTTTTTCCATCTGTAGTCCTGATACCTCCAAGATCTCTTATATTCGGTATCCCTTCCAAGTTTAACATTCTGTCCATCTTAATTTAGTCTCCAATCTATTTTGCTTCTTCTAAGGTCTATTTTCCATATGATTTTGCATTTTTTAGACCTGATTTTTATGAAATCTTATATTTTTCAGACCCGATATTATTCTATCATACATTTTTTTTATATCACAATGCAATACAAAATCGGAGGGTTGCCTGTAAGTTCAAACAGGAATATAATTTTTTTAGGCATTCATCAGATTTATCCCGATGAATCAGGACTATAAAACATTCTTTGAGGAGTGGTAATGAAAAAAATCAGAATTTTCCACAGAATACTTAAACAAACCGGAACCACCAAAGTGATTGCAATATATGTTGGTTTTGTCTTTTTAGCAGCTCTCTTGATACTGCTGACAGAGCCCGGGATTACTAAATACGGTGATGCAATCTGGTATTGCTACGCAGTTGTCTTTACAGATGGATTCGGGGATATAGTCGTGACGCATTTCTTCCCGAAACTGCTTTCTCTGGCTGTATCCATCTATTCTGTGATTATTATCGCAATAGTAACCGGATTGGTTGTACAGTTCTACAACGAAGTTATCACGTTTAAAAACAAGGAAACCATAAGTGCTTTTCTCGACGATCTTGAGCGATTGCCCGAGCTTTCCAAACAGGAGCTTGAGGCGCTATCCCTCAAAGTCAAGAA
>CAJOQF010000356.1 GCA_905236295.1 uncultured Eubacterium sp.
AAAGGCTTATCTGTTGCTTTCGCAGCGGCTATGGCGTTTACCGTTGTTGCTCCTGCTCTGACAACAGAGGCTGCTTCCACAAAGGCTTATGTCGTAAGCAAGATGGTGGATGAAGGTGGACTGACACACAAGTTTACCTACGATAGTCGTGGACGTGTGACCAAGGAAGTTATCACAAATAATGGTGAGACTGAAGAGTATACGATTCAGGGCACCAGTAGAGACAACCTCGGAGAGATTCGTTACTCTATATACAAAGACGGTGTGGAGCAGTACAGAAACTCTACAGACTATACTTTGACAACGGCTACAGAGGTTGTCAAGGAAAGCACAACTAAAACCAAGGAAGAGGTTGTTACCATTACATATTACAACAGTGGCGCAAAAAAGGATAAGGTAAAATCTAAGAACTCCAAGATAACGGAGTCTGAGATTTATATCTATGATTCTAATTTAGATGACAACGATGGTGCTTACGGGAAAGTCAAAGAAGAGTCTGTGGCATGGGATTACACCTACAATAGCAAGGGCGTAAATACGACAATGACCGAGACGTCCACAAATAATGACAATTGGGTATACACCTATACCAGCGGTAAGGATTATGAGTATGATCGCACCACTGCAGCTGGGGTGTCTATGACTGTAAATGACGTTGCTTACGGAACAAAGTATGACGATATTAAAACCACTAACCCTTATGCAGCATGCTTTAATGGAGCTAGTCATATTAATAATCAGTATGTGACAACTACAAAATATACCTATAATAAAAGAAACAGTCTTGGACAGGCTACGGATGTCGATGCAAATTATGATGTATATGTGTATAGCCCGATGTATAGTCCTAAAGCAGATGGCAGTGGCGAATATCTTGCGTATGCTTATACATATGCAGTGAGCTCCTTGAAGGGTGGTAATACTTCTACAACTTATACAAAGGTTGGCCAGCCGAAAAAACAGGTGGTTACACACTATGGTGACTTACAGGAACAAACGGTTGGTCAATGGTATAACGAAGACGGGGATCAAATAGCTGCTCCGGCAATGTATGCAACATTTATGCCTAATTTTGATTCGGGTCTTTTGAGAAATGATGGTGCGGATTATAAAGAAACCGCAGTTTACACTTATGGAAAAGATCAGCATCTTGCAAAGAAGGTTTATAACGGATACGACAATGAAGACGACGTTGTAAGTTCTCTTTCCGCAACGACGACTGTGTTATCATGGGATAATGATACAAAAACATTAGTGGCTGGTAAGACAGCAGATGGCTATGCACAGGTTACAATTACTACAAGCAGTGAGCCACTGAACAAAGTTGAGATAACGACTACATATAATCCTACGTTACAGGCAAATAGCGGTCTGATTAGTGCAAAGACATCTGAGACAAGAATGTATGAGGGAAAAATTAACGGAAAAGACGGATATAATGGGAATAGTGTAGAGACCTACACTTTAAAGAAGATTTCTGTTCCTTCTTCTAGAGCAACTCAGGTTCTTATGGATACATGGCAGTTACAGACTGATATTCAGTGGAAGTAAATAGTAAGGTATTTTTCCGGGACGGTAAATTTCACCGCCCCGGATTTTTTTAGGATAAATCATTATTGCGTAAGCGAGGCGAAGAAGATGGTAAAATTTGAAAATTTGAAACAATTATCTATGGATATGCGTAAACATACCATGTCTAGTGCGCAATTTTCTATTAACTACAACGGACATTTTTTTTCCTGCGTGTACATAGATGAAATAGAACATCCGTTACTTCTAGTCACGACACTGGGAAGGAATCCATTTACTATTAAGATACTTGGGAATAAGACATTCGAGTTCAATGTTTATTTGGGAGATCGATATAGAGATCTTATACGCTATTTGGAATTGCAGTATGATCCAAATAATAAATTTCTGCCGGAGAAATTTTTTTCTGAGTTTGATAAGAAGATTCCGATATCGCACGCCTTGACGAATAAACCGTCGCCTAGTGAAATGGCAAGAACGGTTAATAATACAATAGAAACAGCAGATGAAGCAGACAAAATATATTTTTGCAAATGGAAGAACCTTCCGTTTGGACAAAAAGTCAGTGAAGCGAATTTCTACAAAACCTGTGCACTGATTGGGTATGAGGATGCTTTGAGATTGAGGGATAACGGGATATCTTCTTGCTGGACGGATGATCCAAATGAAGAAAGAATCATGAAGATTGCACAGTATCCGAGATAAAAGGGGTAAGATAAGATGTCTGATTTTAATGAATTAAAACATGAGATCATGGAAATGGCGAATGATGACAAGTTAGATGTCAGATCAAGAATGCAAAATGTAGAATCTGTCATTTGCCCAATTATCGAGCGCTATATAAAAGATTACGGCGTCAGCTGTCAGTTAGGAGGCGGTGCGAAATGGTGGGATATTGATGCACCGGAAGGGTTCGGTAGTTACCAAGGGAGAACCGTTCTTCTTATCAAATATGCGCGTAATGGTCGTATTACTATAGGTCATTTATTATCTATTTTCGATAAACAATATACAGAGAATCTGCCTATAAAAAATGTTATTATCGTGATCATTGGTGACTTAGGGGGAAAAGCAAAAGAAGTTTTAACGAAACGGATAGAGCAGGCTGAAGGTGAGATTCATTTTGATATATGGTTTTATGATTATGTTGTTGATATTGTATCCCGACATGAGAACTTATATGCAGAATTATTGTCAGAAAATAAGAACGTATTAATCGGGTTAAGTGATAATGGTGTATCAAAGGGACGGATGCTAAATGACGATAATGCTACATTAATTGAGGAAATACGGTCGAGTATTCAACGACATGGGGCTACACTGTTCTTAGGTGCAGGTGTATCGATGGATTCTGGCATTCCCAACTGGAGAGGGTTAATAAACGAATTATTTGTTGATATCGTTAATATGACATTGGATGATTTCGGTGTTATTTTGAGTGAGAAATCAAAGAAAATTGTTATTGAAGAACTGGAAAAGGAAAAAACACTTCATTGCTGATTCAGGCGCGGTGTATTAAAAAGAAATTTGAGGATGAGTTGGATCAAAATAAGTATATTGAGGCAGTAAGAAGTGCACTATATAAAAACATCAAAATCGGCACGGCTTCTGGCACCTCGGAACTGTTGAAAGCCATTGGTGAAGTGTGTGATGCTAAAGATTCAAATAAGGTAAATACGGTAGTTACCTACAATTATGATGATATTCTTGAACACGAATTTGATCGTATAGGAAAGACGTATGTGTCTTTATTTGAAAGTGAGGAGAGCCATGCTGATGATGAAAACGTTAAAATATTTCATGTGCACGGTTTTATACCGAGAGATGATTGTGTCGGTGGAAGTAAAGAGATCGTTTTTTCGGAGGATGAATACTACGGTCTTATGGAAAAGCCTTATGCTTGGGGCAATATGGTACAAGTCAATAATCTAATGGAGAAAACATGCATTTTTGTGGGTCTCTCCATGACAGATCCGAATTTAAGAAGGTTGCTGGATTTAATCACAAGGTATAACCCTACGGCTCAAACGTGTCATTATGTTTTGATGGAGAGAAATCAAATAAAAATTGCGCGGGATAATAGTGGGATACAGAGGTATGTTGAGGAAAGTGAAAGGCTGCAGGAGGAAGTTTTCGGAGCATTAAAAATAAGGGTGATTTGGTTGAATGATATAAAAAAAGAGGCACCGGAATTATTAAGAAGGATTTTTCTCCCTAAAACTCCAAAATCGTAGTATAATGACCTCAAATAGGAGAGGATATGGAGACAGAAACACATCTTTCGACGGCGGTGGAAGCCATAAAAGGCGACCCGAAGTTGGATAAGGCGGTAAAGGAACTTTTGGCGGACAATCTCCATCATAAACTTCAAACTAG
>CAJOQF010000357.1 GCA_905236295.1 uncultured Eubacterium sp.
AAGAATATCAACTCTGTCAAAGCTATTGAACGTGCAATTGAAAGCGAGTCTGCAAGACAGATTGATCTCCTTAAAAGTGGACATTCGATACAACAAGAGACTCGTCATTGGAACGATGATAAGCGGGTCAGTTATGCTATGCGTAGCAAAGAAAATGCTCAGGATTATCGCTATTTTCCTGAACCTGATATTCCAGAAATCATTATAAGCCTGTCGCGTATTTCAGAAATTCAAGCTTCATTGCCGGAATTTGCTGACAACAGAAAACAACGCATTTCTAAAGAGTATGGTCTTTCGGATTTCGATTCTGGATTGCTCACGGAAAATCGGAAATTAGCTGACTTTTTCGAAGACTTAGTGAAAGAAGGGACTACGCCTAAAGAAGCAGCTAACTGGATTATTATCCATTTGGCAAGAGTATTGAAAGAAAGCGGATTGGAATTTGAGAATATTTCTATTTCTCCTAAATCTCTTGCTTATTTAATCTTGCAAGTTGAGACTGGCAAGGTGAATCGAGCAGATGGATTGATTGTTCTCTCTGAAATGCTGAAGTCTGAAAATTTTTTTGATGTTGCAGCTTTTATCGAAGATCATGCTTTTTCCGTTTCTAATGATATGAATGCCATTTCGGAAGTCATTCAACAGATTATCCAATCAAACCAAAAAGCAGTGCAGGAATATCAAGGTGGAAAAACAAAAGCCATTGGTTTTTTGGTTGGTCAGGCTATGAAGCAGTTAAAAGGGAAAACAAATCCGGCAGTTGTTAAAGATTCTATTATAAGTATTTTATCTAATCCGGATTAGAAATTCAACTCATATCATTATGGCGAGGGACGCTTCTTTAATTACACATAATAAAAAAGAGTGCGTCCTTTCCCGTCATACTTGAAAGGGATTTATATGAGTAAAAAGAAAGTGTTAATTGTACTTGTTGGTGGAACAATTTGTACAACAATACAAAATGACATGAGATCACTTGACACTGACGCGGCAAAAGTGATGCTTGTTAATGGATTTCTCAAATCTGACTCGCCTTGCGTCAATGATGTCACTTTTGAAATTGGAAAAAATTTTGACACTTTGAGTGAGAATATGACTATCTCACTTTGGAATGATATGATCGCATATTTCAGGGAAATTCGGTTCAAAGATTTTGACGGAATTATTATAGCTCATGGAACTGATACACTTGCATATTCTTCTTCTATTTTTTCCTTGCTTTTGCACGGAACTGGGGTGCCAATATTCTTTGTTTCCAGTAATTCTCCGTTGGAATTTGGGGATATAAAGGCAAACGGCATGGCTAATTTCAGAACAGCCGTAGAATGCATTTATTATAATATTTATCCAGGTGTATATGTCCCATATAGAAATCCAAGCGATGGAAAAATGTATTTGCATAGAGGCGCAAGATTGATACAAAGTATGAACTATACTGAGGATTTTTATAGTGTGGGTTCGATCAATCTCAATCTCCTTAATCTTACTCAAGAGTCCATGCGGGAAATTAATCAACAATTAGCTGTGGATTGCTTTTATCCTGAAAATCCCTTATTATTTAGCATGAATGGCAATTATCTTTCCGACTGTGTTTTGAAAATTGTTCCTTATGTAGGATTAAATTATGGAGCTTATGATTATTCTCAATTCAAAGCAGTTTTACATGGCAGTTATCATTCTGGTACCGCTTGTGTTGAGAGATATAAGGATAAGCCATCATATTCAAATCATTCAATTTTATATCTTATTGATAAATGTGCACAGGCAGGTGTTGACGTTTATATCACTCCCGTCAAGAATGAGGGTGATATTTATGACACAGTTCCTATTATGATGCACCATCGCTATGCTGGAAAAAGTATAGTTGCTCTCTATGGAACGACTACTGAGATGGCTTTCGCTAAATTGATACTTATTTATTCTAATGAGAGTTCTCAGGAAACGATAAAGAAAATTTTATCAATTAATTATTGCGGTGAAAAATGGTGTTAAGATAAGTGCGGCTTTTATAAAGTACATCCGGTTAATGTTCTTTATAATATATAATATTCCTATTTTTCTAAGGATGTGAGATTTGTGTACGGAATTTGCAGAAACTAAGTATTCATTTAAGCGAAGGTGTAACCGGGGCCTTCGCATTTTTGAGATACTTTATTCGCAACATATGAAAGGATGTTTATGGTGATTATGGACAATCAAGTGTATATGCGATCCAGTTCAGTGATAGCTTTTAGAATTGGTAATAAATGTGTTCTTGGTTATGG
>CAJOQF010000358.1 GCA_905236295.1 uncultured Eubacterium sp.
AAAACAATCATCTAATCTTAAAAGCCATTTTTAGCCGCTTTTATTTAGGTTGCATGCAACCTATCTTAGAGTTTCGCAATTACCTATACTTTTTATTAAATCGGGTTATACCCGTATCATGCTATCCGGCAGCAAACATATTAAAGCATAGTCCTTACGATTTTCGGTCTGTATTTTTTATTCTCAAGCGCCTTTATGATCTGCTCTTTGTGCTCGGTACCAAAGGCTTCCAATGTAACGCGAAGCTCCACCGCATCATTTCTGTTGGTGGTGATAAACTGGTTGTGTTCGAGCTTTATGACATTGCCCTGTTCCTTTGCGATGAGATCGGCAACCTTTGCGAGCTCTCCCGGTCTGTCCGGCAGAAGTACGGACACAGTAAATATCCTGTCTCTGAATATCAATCCCTGGTTGACTACAGATGACATTGTGATGACATCCATATTGCCGCCGCTTAAGATTGATACGATGCGCTTGTCCTTGACATTTAAATGCTTGAGCGCTGCCACCGTCAAAAGACCTGAGTTTTCGACTATCATCTTGTGATTTTCTACCATATCAAGGAAAGTTACGATCAACTCAGCGTCGTCAACTGTGATTATATCATCAAGGTTCTTCTGTATGTACGGAAAGATCTTTTCGCCCGGAGTCTTTACAGCTGTACCGTCGGCTATGGTAGAGACACTTTTCAATGTCGTGACCTTGCCTTTCTTTAAGGATTCTTTCATGCAGGCTGCGCCCTCCGGCTCAACTCCTATTACCTTTATCTTTGGATTCAAAAGCTTTGCAAGCGTCGATACACCGGCGGCAAGTCCGCCTCCTCCGATCGGAACAAGGATGTACTCAACAAGCGGAAGCTCCTTGAAGATCTCCATTGCTATAGTGCCCTGTCCTGTGGCAACAGCGGGATCGTCAAACGGATGGATAAAGGTATAGCCCTTCTCCTCGGCAAGCTCATAAGCCTTCTGACACGCTTCGTCATACACATCACCGTGGAGAATAACCTCCGCACCGTAACTCTTTGTGCGATTGACCTTTATAAGCGGAGTGGTGGTAGGCATGATGATGACAGCCTTTGCACCGTATCTCGATGCTGCATAAGCTACGCCCTGCGCATGATTTCCGGCGGAAGCGGTGATAAGTCCGCGCGCTCTCTCCTCATCGGAAAGCTTGCTGATCTTGTAGTAGGCTCCCCTTACCTTATATGCTCCTGTATACTGTATATTCTCAGGCTTAAGGTAAACCCTGTTGCCCGTGAGTGAAGAAAAGTGTTCGCTATATACAAGTTTTGTCTCGTTTGTAATCTCTTTTACTTTTTCCGCAGCTTCCTCAAAGCTTTCGAGTGTAAGCATTTTAAATCCTCCGTACCAAAACATTCTTTCGACCGCCAAACAGTCATACTTCACCTATATGCGAAGTCTCATATCAACGTTGATTATAACACTTAGACCATGTTCTCACAACTGTAATATCCCGAACAGGCATTATACGTCATCACTTCTACAGCAGTGCGCCCGACACCAGTACAGCCAGACAGCAGACCGTTGCAACGACCATGAGATTGCCGCCAAACCACGCCGCTATAAGACCGACTATCAGGGCGATCAAACCACTCCAGATATTCTCCGTGACATAGAGAATCGCCGGAAATGTCATGACTGCCAATGTCACATACGGCACATATGAAAGAAACGATCTGACATATTTATTTTTTATCTCCTTGCGCAGCACCAGAAACGGGGCAAGCCTTATTCCGTAAAGCACAAGGCACATTATCAAAAGGCTCAGATAAAAGTGATTCATATCTTACATCCCCCCTTCTACGCCAACATCATTCTTTTCTTTATCAATGGACTTTTCGTTCTCATCTTCTCCATCCTCTATCGGGTGAACGATCGCAGCGATTCCCGCAATTACCAGAGTCAGAATAATGATCCTGAAGCCGGATGAAATGTCTCTCAGGAGCGGAAGCTTCGTAAACACAAAACTTGCCGCCATAGAGATCATCACAAGCACCGCGATGAACTTATCTTTTCTGGCAGGCGGGATTATGATCGCGATAAACATTCCATACAGAGCAACGCTGAGTGCGTTTACAGCCCAGTCCGGAAGCACATTTCCGGCCGTGACGCCAAGCACCGTCCCCGCCGTCCATCCGACGACCGAGACAAAGGTGATTCCATATGTATAATGCGGAGTCAGATAACCTTTGACTGCGCTTGACAGACCAAAAATCTCGTCTGTTATACAATAAGCCAATCCAAATCTATGTATCAATTTCGTATCGGGGGAGAGTTTTTGCGTGAGCGAACTGCTCATAAGGCAGTACCGAAGATTGACTATGATACAGGTAATGATTATCTCCAGTACTCCCGCGTTACTTTTCA
>CAJOQF010000359.1 GCA_905236295.1 uncultured Eubacterium sp.
GAGTCGAAATATGAGATTAATAACGAGATGTTGAGGCAGTTTGTTAAGTTAACGGATAGAACACTTTTGGATTTGTTCACGCATGCTAAGCATACTGTCATGTTGAGAATAGGAAACACAAATGTATTGCAGAATCTATCTGAGCATTTTGATGATTACATAACAAATGTAGTTTTCTTAGATGAAAATAGAAATGAAGAGATAGATTCGATTGTTGATTTATGCAAGAAATGTACTTACTGGGAGGACACCGTGAGAGTTATAGATTCTCAGGATGCAGTTTTTGATGATATAAGTCCATTTATTGATATGAGCGATGATAATGATCAATTAGTGCATTTCGTGAATCATATTTTTGAAAGCGGAAAGTGTATTTTATCATGGTCCAACATAAAAATGTATTGCCAGAGTTTTGGAATATCGGAGTATATCTTTGATTTGATTCAAAGAGAAATCAAAGATCTAGTTGTGCTTCCGGATACATTAGATGATGCTTTCATAATGCAACTAGTGTCAAAAAAATGGGATTCAGAAGCTTTGAGTACTTTTCTAAAAAAATATAAACTGGTAGATCAAAAGATAGATATTGCCACTGTTCCGAAAGAGAATATTAAAGTAATGCTTGATGATAATTGGCTGTCATATGACGTTCCAGTATACACTAGTATATGTACAGTTTATCCAGAGTATAGAATGAATTATATTATGTGTGACGTGGAGGCATTCTTTGCATCAATTAGTGAAATTAATCTTGACAGTATTCCTGTGGACGAAATAATGTCAGAGGCACAGATTGATGAAAAAAAGAAAATAAGTCTTATCAATTTGATTCCAGAAAGTGAAATGAGCTACGAGATGGCTTTAGTTATCAGGAATACAGAAATGGAGATATCCAAGCCATATGTTGTTGCTGCATGGGATTTATTGGAACAGAAAGAAAAATACCAGTTATTGCTTAATCATATTGATGTGTTTGAAAATAGTGAGTTGTCTGCTTTATTTAATGAACTTGAATATATGTATAGAGATTTAGCAAAGCGTAATAGGCATAAAGTATCTCTATACGCATCAGACTATAATATAAGCTTGGTTAATAAACTTGAAAAGAGGCGATATATCAGTAGCAGTGGAAGGGAAAGTAGGGAAAAAACTGTTTTTGATCCCGTGCCACGAAAGGTACAAGAGGAGTATGTTTATGCATGGGTTAGAGCTAGTAAATAGTTACGACACATTAGTAAGTGGAGGGTGATTATGTCACGAGGAACAAATCAGAAATTTAAATTCACATACCTGATGAGAGTGATGCTGGAGAAAACCGATGATGATCATGCGCTGACTATGTCTCAGATTATGGATGAGCTGGAGAAGTACGATGTGACAGCGGAGCGAAAAAGTATCTATGCAGACTTTGCGGATATGACGGAACGCTTTGGTATCGAGATCATCAAGGAACAGATAGGACGTGAGACATACTATCATGTGGGCGGTCGAGAATTTGAGTTGGCAGAGGTAAAGCTCCTCGTGGATGCAATTCAGTCCTCATAGTTCATTACGCAGACAAAATCCCGTGAGTTGATTGCCAAGATCAAGGGTTTTGTCAGTGAACATCAGGGTAAGACTCTCCAGCGTCAGGTATTCATCGAAGATCGTGTTAAGACCATGAATGAGTCTGTATTCTACAACGTGGATGAAGTATATACAGCTGTCAATGAGAATAAAAAGATCCGTTTCAAATATTACAAGTGGGACATCAACAAGAAGTTGGTGGCAAGGAAAAACGGTGACTGGTTTGTTTTGAGTCCGTGGGTTCTGACTTGGGTAGACGAGAACTATTACATGATTGCTTATGATGATTGGGACGGAGAGGTGAAGAGCTATCGCGTTGACAAGATGATGCGAATTTCCATCACCGATGAGAAGAGAACCGGTCAGAAAGAGTTCAAGGAATATGACATGGCCAACATCTCCAAGGCAACCTTTGGCATGTATGGTGGTCCGAAGAAAAAGGTGAAGATCCAGTTTGAAAACAGTATGTGCGAAGTCTTTTTGGATCGATTCGGAAAAGACATCAATTTCCGTCCAATTGATAAAGACCATAGCGAACTTAACAATGAAGGGCAGAGCTTCAGCCGTAAGAAAGTGTAAGAAAATAGTGTGGGATGTAGCACTTGCTCTTGTGGTATATAGTAATTATAATAAGAAATGTATCGAACATAAGTTCGTATAATTTCAATGGGAGGTAATTGAGAATGATGTTTTGCAAAGGTGACTATAATCCCTTTTCCTTTACAGACAAATGTGCTCAGGCTGGTTTTGTTTAGGAAAAAGGAGGAAGTATGAAACAGGTAGATTTCTACTGTAACAGATGTAAATGCAGCATGAAGATATCATATACCTTATCCGGTAATCCGGATGTATTAGTGCTGAAAGGAATTATGATGAAATGTCACAGATGCAAGAAAGTAGTGACACTTATGAATTTCACGGAAGGGCAGGTTGTAGCCCATGCAGATAGCCAGGGACGGCTATATCGATAAATACGACAAATCCATTGAAGGACGAAAAGTCGCATCGGTTTAGAAAGAAAAGACATTTTAATTATGGCACTCATGATAAAGGAGACGAAAGTCAGTCCTAGAGACGCGTGAGAAAGATAATCGGCGAA
>CAJOQF010000360.1 GCA_905236295.1 uncultured Eubacterium sp.
ATGACGGAAAGGGTTACCCGGACGGGATTGCCGGTGAAGACATACCTTTGGTTGCGAGAATAATCAGTGTGGCCGATGCGTATGATGCAATGGCATCAAAGCGGTCCTACAGGGATATACTTCCGCAGTATGTCATCCGAAATGAGATTGAGAAAGGAGTCGGCACGCAGTTTGATCCTAACATCGCAAAACTCATGCTCGATATCATAGATGAAGATAAGGATTACAAATTACATGAATAAGGTAAAGACGGGCGCGTTGTTACTGACGTGCGCCATGGTAGCAGTCCCACTTGCGGGCTGTGGCAATGAAAGTTATTCCGAGAGTACATTACAGATCGATAAGAAAGGAAGGGTGCTCTCGTATTCGGTTGAGGATTTCGGAGAGAGTTATTATTCGGAGGAGGAACTTGGTGAGTTTGTAGAGAAGTCTATAGATGAATACAAAGAGGCAAATTCCGACGCCAAGATCAAGTTAAACTCACTTAAAGTGGAAGATGGAGTGGCAAGCCTCTCGGTTTCCTTTAACAATTGTAAAGAATATTCTGATTTTTCGGAAGAAGTATTGTATAATGATACTGTTGTGAATGCCAAGGCGGAAGGATATGATTTTGACGCCACCTTCTACAAGGTTGAATCCCTTGGAGGAACAGGTTCGGACAGCACAACATCAGACAGTGGGGAAGCTTCCCCGACAGACACATATGATGTGGATTCAATAATCGGAAGCACACAGTACAAGGTTGTCATAACATCAGAGAGAACAGATGTTGTGGTGCCGGGCAAGATAGTTAGTGTTTCAGATAAAT
Source organism: uncultured Eubacterium sp. (assembly GCA_905236295.1). GTDB lineage: Bacteria > Bacillota > Clostridia > Lachnospirales > Lachnospiraceae > Eubacterium_C. The sequence continues at coordinate 809 of CAJOQF010000360.1, forward strand.
TTGCATCAATAAAAGATGAAGATACGGTTGATCTCTATGATAGTGATGAAATCGCCATGGAGGGACTGGTATATATAGTATATGAGTAGGAGGAACTCTTAAAATGGAAAAGTCAATGGAGAAAATAGTAGCGCTTGCAAAGGCAAGAGGCTTTGTTTATCCGGGTTCAGAAATTTACGGTGGACTTGCTAACACATGGGATTATGGTAATCTCGGTGTCGAGTTGAAGAACAATGTAAAAAAAGCATGGTGGCAGAAATTCATTCAGGAAAACCCATACAACGTAGGTGTTGATTGCGCAATCCTGATGAATCCACAGACATGGATCGCATCAGGTCACCTCGGTGGATTTTCAGATCCTTTGATGGATTGTAAGGAGTGTCATGAGCGTTTCCGTGCAGATAAGATCATCGAGGATTTTGCAGCAGACAACGGGATTACATTAGAGTCTTCAGTGGACGGATGGTCTCATGAAGATATGGAGAAGTTTATAAATGAACACAACGTTCCATGTCCGTCATGCGGCCAGCACAATTTCACAGGCATCCGTGAGTTCAACCTGATGTTCAAGACTTTCCAGGGTGTTACCGAGGATGCGAAGGATACCGTGTATCTTCGTCCGGAGACAGCACAGGGTATATTTGTCAACTTCAAGAATGTACAGCGCACAAGCCGCAAGAAGGTTCCGTTCGGAATCGGACAGGTAGGAAAGTCATTCCGTAACGAGATCACACCGGGTAACTTTACGTTCCGTACCAGAGATTTCGAGCAGATGGAGCTGGAGTTCTTCTGCAATCCGGGCACTCAGACCGAATGGTTCGAATACTGGCGTAAGACCTGCTATGAGTGGTTGTTATCACTCGGTATCAAGGAGGAGAATATTCGTCTTCGTGACCATGATCCTGAGGAGTTATCATTCTATTCGGATCACACAACTGATATTGAGTATGCGTTCCCGTTCACAGATTGGGGCGAGTTGTGGGGCGTAGCATCCAGAACCGATTATGATCTTACCAGACATCAGGAGACTTCAGGACAATCTATGGAGTACTTTGATGATGAGACAAACGAGAAATACATTCCTTATGTTGTTGAGCCGTCACTTGGTGCTGACCGTGTAACCCTTGCATTCCTCTGCGAGGCATACGACGAGGAAAACATCGGAACAGAGGAGAAACCGGATATGCGTACCGTTCTTCGTTTCCATCCGGCTCTGGCTCCGGTTAAGATAGGTGTTCTTCCTCTGTCCAAGAAGCTCAACGAGGGTGCAGAGGCAGTGTTTGCCCGGTTGTCAAAGAAGTGGAACTGCGAGTTCGATGATCGTGGAAATATAGGTAAGCGTTATCGTCGTCAGGACGAGATCGGTACTCCGTTCTGCGTAACGTATGATTTTGATTCTGTAGAGGACGGCGCTGTTACAGTCCGCGACAGAGATACAATGGAACAGGAGCGTATCAAGATTTCAGAACTAGAGGCTTATTTTGCTGATAAATTCGACTTTTAAGAGTTGATGTAATCCCATTTTCGTGGGGGGAGGGTGATTTTATGGAGCATACCTTATTACTTGTAGATGATGAACAGGCGGTGCTTGACAGACTTGAGAACGTGCTATCCGAATCATATCGGATCATCAAAGCCACGTCTTCTGCCCAGGCTCTGCAAATGCTTGAGAAGGAAACCCCCGATCTTATTATCATGGATGTGCTGGTTTCCGAGGCGGATAACTTCAAGGTGCTGTCAGAACTCAAGGATGAAAAAGATTACTCTGCCGTTCCTATCATTTTTATGTCTGAGGATGTTGATGAGGAGGCTGAGGTAAGTGCCCTTGAAAGCGGAGCTGTTGACTTCGTCAGAAAATCACTTGGAAGACTTGCCTTTAAAGCGAGGATAGACAGGGCGATCAGTTTTTACTATAAACTTAAAGGGTTTGCCGAGAAAGCGGAAGAGCGACGTATTGATATGGAGCAGATGACTATCAATATGGGATATACGCTTGCTGCAGCCATCGATTCGAGAGATATGTACAACAAGAATCACTCTGAGCATATTGCCGACTATTCGGTTCTTATCGGAAGAAAGCTCGGATACTGTAAGGAGGAGCTTTCAAAGTTAAAATATGCTGCGATGCTCCACAATATCGGTATGATCTCGGTTCCGGATGCTTTCATCAACAAGAGGGGTCCGCTCGATGAGTTCGAGAAAGCCTCCATGAGAGAGCATACTACCTACGGGGCGAAGATTTTGCACAATGTCTCGATGGTAGACGGAATAGATAAGGTTGCTCATTTCCATCACGAGAGATTTGACGGAAGCGGTTATCCGACAGGTATCAGCGGCGAGGAGATACCTCTTATGGCCCGCATTGTCGGTCTGGCCGATGCCTATGATTCCATGAAAGCAGACAGACCGTACAGGGCGGCGATGACAGATGAGCAGATCATTGACGAGTTAAATGCTCAAAAAGGCAAACAGTTTGATCCGGAGCTGGTCGATATTGTTCTTGAGCTTATCAACGAGAACGCAATGGTCACATCCGATGAGGAGGAGATTGACATTTCCGATATTATCGGTGAGGAAGGGCTCATAATTCCTGAGCTTGACGAGCTCGATGAGGAGGACTTAAAAGAAGTCAAGAAGCCTCTGTCAAATGTTGATGACGTTATGAAAGACATGGAGGAGACAGGCACATATTTCGGTGCTATGGATCTTTCGTACAAGGATTTCGCGAGACATTTCAAATATCTATCCAATGTGGATGACCGATTCGGACACAATACAGAGCTTGTTCTTATCACTATATCCGCAAAGGAAGGCTGCGAACTCGATTTTGATATAATTGACGGCGTTATGGACTACATGGAAGAGATAATCAAGAGACAGATAAGAAACGTCGATGTTGTAAACCGTTATTCGCCACTGCAGTTTTTGGTGCTTCTTATGGGCACCGAAAAGGCAAATGTATCAATTGCCATGGGGCGTATATTTGACGAGTTCAAGCGCAGCAAATATGGGGAAGTATTAGAACCGGAATTTTCTCTTTGCAAGGAGTAGATTTCGTCTTAATAAAAATATTAACCAGGAGGAAAATGTAACATGAGAAAATGGGTCTATTTGTTTAAGGAAGGCAATGCCGACATGAGAGAACTTCTCGGTGGCAAGGGCGCGAATCTTGCAGAGATGACAAACCTTGGTCTTCCTGTACCACAGGGGTTTACTATTACTACTGAGGCCTGTACGCAGTATTATGAGGATGGACGTCAGATAAATGATGAGATCCAGGCACAGATTGAAGATCACATAGCAAAGATGGAGGAGATTACCGGCAAGAAGTTCGGTGATGCCACAAATCCGCTTTTGGTATCGGTTCGTTCAGGTGCCAGAGCTTCAATGCCGGGAATGATGGATACGATCTTAAACCTCGGACTTAACGAGACGGTTGTTGAGTCCATAGCAAAACAGTCAAACAATCCGCGTTGGGCGTGGGACTGCTACCGCAGATTTATCCAGATGTATTCTGACGTAGTTATGGAAGTCGGAAAGAAGTATTTCGAGGAGCTCATCGACAAGATGAAAGCCGATCGCGGTGTTACACAGGATGTGGAGCTCACTGCCGACGATTTAAAGGAACTTGCAGGACAGTTCAAGGCTGAGTACAAGGATAAGATCGGAAATGATTTTCCGGATGATCCGAAGGAACAGCTTATGGGTGCTGTAAAGGCCGTATTCAGATCATGGGATAATCCGCGTGCGAATGTATATCGCCGCGACAACGATATCCCTTACAGCTGGGGAACTGCGGTAAACGTTCAGTCTATGGCGTTCGGAAACATGGGCGACGACTGCGGAACCGGTGTTGCATTTACCAGAGATCCGGCAACAGGAAACAAAGGACTTTTCGGAGAGTTCCTTACAAATGCTCAGGGTGAGGACGTTGTTGCAGGTGTCCGCACTCCTATGAAGATCACCGAGATGGAGCAGAAATTCCCTGAGGCTTTCAAAGAGTTCAAGGAAGTTTGCGCTAAGCTCGAGAATCACTATCGTGATATGCAGGATATGGAGTTCACTGTTGAGCACGGCAAACTCTATATGCTTCAGACCAGAAACGGAAAGAGAACAGCTCAGGCTGCATTAAAGATCGCATGTGACCTTGTTGACGAGGGCATGAGAACAGAGCAGGAAGCTGTTGCAATGATAGACCCGAGAAACTTAGATACACTTCTTCATCCGCAGTTTGACGCAGCTGCACTTAAGGCTGCGACACCAATCGGCAAGGGACTTGGCGCTTCACCGGGCGCTGCCTGCGGAAAGATCGTATTTACAGCTGAGGATGCTGTTGAGTGGCATGGTCGCGGAGAGAAGGTAGTTCTTGTGAGACTTGAGACGTCACCTGAGGATATCGAGGGTATGAAAGCGGCACAGGGTATTCTTACAGTTCGTGGCGGTATGACATCCCATGCAGC
>CAJOQF010000361.1 GCA_905236295.1 uncultured Eubacterium sp.
GCATTTTATCCTGATTAACTTTTGAGTTCCCCTCATTCTCTGTAACCGAATACGTGATAGCAAACTGCGGAAAATCCGGCAAAGCTTTCATGACAGTTTCAGATATCTTTAGTTCATCGTCCCCGTTTTTAATCCTTTTCAAAAGAGAATAATACTCCTGTGCCTTTTGGATTGAACCGACCGTAAGAATCGCCTCATATGTCCTTCCTTTCCCCAACTGCATTCCAAATTTTGTATAGGATTTATTCAAAATGACATCAAGCACACTCCTCATATGGGTTTGGGTGTCATAAAAGTCCTCCAAATCCTTTTTAGGACCGAGATTCTCTACCATAAATCCGAGCACAGCTTCATCGTGAATAGCTTCTTTTATGGTATAGCTGTGCAGACAATCTCCGTACAGTTCCTCTGTCGTTCTCGGAAGATCCCCCATCTTCTCGTATGCATTCTGCTCAAATCTTGGAGTTCCTGTAAATCCATACCAGAGCGATGCTCCGAAAAATCTCTCCAAGATTCTCTTTGTCTGAGGCGACACCGCTCTATGGCACTCATCAACAACAAACGCAATCTTAAGCGCCTTTATCTTCTCATATTCTTTTGTACCTTCCTTAAGACGCTTGTTCACCAGCGTCTGCATCTTCTGGCGAGTGGTGACTATCATCTGACGGTTTCCGTCTGTAAGTTTTTTTATCAGCTTGTCAACATTTTCCGTCTCGTCCACATCAATCGTGTCGTTGTCAGCATAAGACTGAAAGGCCATCTTTGTCTGCATATCGAGATCCTTCCTGTCGATCAGGAATATGGTTTTCTCAATAGATGGGATATCCATAAGAAGATTTCTTGTAGACTTATAGGAGGTCATTGTCTTTCCTGATCCCGTTGTATGCCAGATAAAACCTGACTTTCCGGTCTTTGATGCTTTTCGCATGGCCGCAATCGCATGGATCTGATATGGGCGAAGTATAAGTAATTTCTTTTTATCATTATCGAGCACCGTATACTTTGCGACCATCTCATGTGCTTCAGGGATTTTAAGAACGGATTTTGCAAAATCCAGATAATCCGTGACCGGTTGGTTTTTATCATCAAGCCATCCTGAGAGGAACTTCTTATTGAGCTCCGTATCCCTATCAGCCGAAAAGTACTTTGTATCCACTTCGTTACTGATTACAAACATTTGTACGTTTGAGAATAATCCTCTGAATTTACCTTCAGCAATGTATTTTTTAATCTGATTAAAACCATCCATGTATGAATGATCTTTGTTTTTAAGCTCTATATGGATCATGGGGATTCCGTTTATAAGCAGCGTCACATCAAATCGGCGCTTCCTCTTATCCTCCGCATCAGATTTAAATGCCTGATACTGGTTTATAACCTCATACACGCTTGTCCCACCTGCAATATGTTCATTGTTCAATACTACAAGATGGAGAGTTTCGTTTCCCCTTTGCACATGAACATAAACCTTACCGTTTTCTCCGACCATCCATTTCCCGGCGTCATAAAAAGAAGCGTGAGAAAGATCATTCTTTACTTTTGCAAACTCCGACTCAGACAACGGAGTATCATTCAGCTTTGCTTTATTATTTTGCTCCAATATATATTTAAAGTTTTCCCAGAGCTTCTCCTCTGTTGTAATGTCCGGTCTATATGTCCATTGGGAGTCGCCGCTGCAAAGTTGATCTATAAGTCTTTTTTCAATTACTGATTCTAATTCTGCCATGGTTTATCCTTTCTGCGGAAACATTTTCTGCAGCATATATTTCTTAACTTCTTTTAGTTCATCGCACTTACGCTGATGAAGGGTGATAAGGTTGTCGAGACCGTCTAATGTCGATGCTATTTTCTTCTGCTCAGGCACAGATGGCATGAGCATCTGGCACTCACATAATTTGTCGTAATAGAAGTATAAACGCACACTGCCTTCTTGGAGACGCTCTATCCATTTCGGGAACTCGTCTGACTTAAACCAGTGCCAAAGGAATCTGTCATCGACATAATCCGCAGTCTGGAAAACCTCATAAAGCGAGCTAACTATCACATCTTCAGTACCTTCATAGTATCCAATAGAGCCGACATTTATTCTTGCTGGGTTATATGCAAAAGAATATGGTTTAACAATATTGTATGCTTTACGATCCGTATCTTTCATATAACCGAAGTCGTCATGAGCCTCACTTTGACGAATAAATCCATGCTCATTTGTAATTGCATATGGCTCTAAATCAAGATCCTCTCGATTCCGCTTTCCTGCATCCCATGTGAAATCCGAAAACTTACGCTGTTCCCAAGAGTATCAATTTATGAATTGAAATTAGTCAATCTAATAATAATTAATCTTGGGAACAGCGTAAGTTGGGAGA
>CAJOQF010000362.1 GCA_905236295.1 uncultured Eubacterium sp.
CCGCTCTTGAAAATGCTTTAGTTTGTACAAGTGACCCAGAGTGTATGTCGCATACTCCGACTATTGATGACATAAATGGTGCTTCTTGCCATGCTTGTACAATGATTTCAGAAACAGCTTGTGAAAATGGCAATAGATTATTGGATAGAGGTTTTGTTGTTCCATTACCTCAAAAAGAAGATACAGCGTACTTTAAGGAGCTTGTTAGAGATTTATGTGGGATAGAGATTTAAAGGCTCAAATACTAGCCAATTTTATCATTACAGATATTGAAAAGCTTGTTGCTGATAACGACCCAAACGCTATGCAACATCCATTGGATGTGCTACATGAAACATTTCCAAATTTAAGCGAGGGAGAATTAGTCGACTTACTAAATCTTATTGCTCATGTTTATAACATGAAGCACACTGAAAAAGTTGACTTAGTTGCCACTTTACCATCACATTACAAAACACAAGCTTTGCCAACGATTTCTGTCATTTCAGACTTAATCAATTCAGCTAGGCAGATAATTATTATTACTGGCTATTCTATTTCTGACTATGCCGAAGATTTGCTTTTGAAGATTATTGATAAAAGCAGAAGTGGAGTCATGGTAAAAATATTTGTTAACAGGTTTGAACCAAGCGAGTCTCCAATAATCAATAAACTTGATTTATACAAAGGACGTTATCTTGAAATTTACAAATATGTGGATCGTGAAGATGATATGGCGGCCTTACATGCAAAGACAATTTCAGTAGATGATTCAAAATCTTTAATTACATCTGCTAACTTATCTTTTCATGGATTAGAGAAAAATATTGAACTAGGGTGTTTAATTGATTCATCAGATTATGCTAAGAAGCTTCATTCGCTTTTTAGTGACCTTATCGAAACAAGAAAAGTAAAAAAGTTTACTAGTGCATAATGCATGCACGTGCACGATATCACGTGCAAATAACATTTGATCCCCAGATCTTCGTGTGATCTAATATTAAAGAGGTTAGATGTTATGGATTTATCGAATTACTTCTTGGCAGCACCAAGTGATTTGCACCTTTTAGGCAGGGAAAAAGAACTTCAATTATTAAAAGTTTATGCCTTCAATGCGTACTTCAATGCTGATCCTTTATACACAGATAATGTGAATAATGGATGCACTTATAGAAGAGATGCTCATGGTGGAATCGATGGTGTTTTTATTAACGAAACTTTAGAAGAAAACACAATTGAATGTCTTCACTCTTATTTTGTTGGCGAAAGACTATTTGTTTTGAACGAAGTATTCAATTTCTTGAACAGGATTTCAGCTGAATTAGATGACGTTAGAAAAGGACGTTTTGTGAATAACAAAGAAGCCGATGATTTACTAAGAGAGTATTTAGATGAATCTGAAAACAAAAAGGTAATCATTAGAGTTATTACTGATTATTCTTGTGATCCAACTGAAAAATATAATTTAAATAAGAAAATCGAAGCTTTCAGTGTTAACGTTAAAAACCTTGAAGTCTCAGCCGTGGTTGCTTTTGGCGATGACGTAAAAGCTGTTATCGAGAGTAATAGAGCACCATTTGATTGGGTTGAAGAAGGAAAAGTAGTTCTTGATGAAGCTGACAACTTCTTGAGATTTAAAGACCATAGCATCGTTTGTAATATCCCAGCAAAATCATTAAAAAAATTATGGGAAGATGAAGGTGATAGAGGTTTATGAGCCATGAACCTTCGTTACTACATTAAATCCACTAATATCGATAATAAAATCGAAGAATCTATCTTATTTGATGGAAAAGACTTCTGGTATTTAAACAACGGTATCATTATTGTTTGTAACGATTATAAAGTTGTTGGAAACGAAGTTTGGTTAAAACAATTCTCAATCGTCAATGGTGGTCAAACATCTAGAATGATTGGAACTATACCATTCAACGATGACTTCTATATTAGCTGCAAAATCATTAAAAATGTTTTTGAAACAGCACAAGAGAAAAACTTGTTTATCTCTAAAGTTGCCGAAGCATCCAATACTCAAAAACCTATTAAGGCAAAAGATATCATTGCTAATAGAATAGAACAAAGAAATCTCAAATCCTTAATGCAAGAAAATGGAGTGTTTATTGAAATCAAGCGTGGTGAAAAATGCAATCATGAGATTTATCCAGAAGCATGGCAACGCACCAAGAACAACGAATTAGCTCAAGACCTATATTCATTTGTATTTATGGAACCAGGTCCAGCTCGTAACAGCGTTTCTTCTATGCTCTCTAATGAAGAAAAATATAATGTCATTTTTAGAGAACATGAATATTCGTTTGATTTCTTGCGTGACGTCTTATTCTTAGAAAAGGCTTATAAGGAATATCAAAAGAAAATTAATAAAGATAAAGATGACTATGGTGATAGTTCAATTAAGAAGGGCCTTGTTAAAAACGGCTTATGGTATTGCTTAGCAACAATTGGTTATGTTTTAAAACTCTATTACAACAAAGAATATAGAGATAACATGTATCAATATCGTAACCAGGATTTAAAATATTCACTCTATTCACCAGAACTTGCATTTATGCACGGCTTCATTGATAGAGAATACTCATACAAAGAATTTAGAGATTCTGCTTTTGAATTATTCGATTTAGTTTTTGCTCAGCTAATTGTTAATCAATTCAAGCTTGCTCGTGATAGCAGTCCTTCGCTTGCTTATTCAAACTGGACAAAATCCAACACAGGCTTCAATGGAATTAGGTCAATGATTAACTTAATTACATTCGATAATAAACAAGAGTTCTTAATCAACGCTATTGCTAAGTACTTCGTTAAGATAGACGAGGATACTATGAATAAGAACATTGATAGATATGTTGATTACTGCAAAAAGAACAAGAAGATTAAAGCCAAAGACAATCTTGGTAATGAATTATCTGAAAACGATGAAGCATTAAGAAACGAATTGATGGTCTTTAGGCTTAATTATTCGACTCAAAAACATATCCCAGAAAGAAACATTTATACAGATAAAATGATAGATAGAATGGTAATAGAAAAACCTGTCACTGATATCGAGTTGAAGAAGATTGTTAGTGCAAATACCGTATACTTCTGTGGAAAGAAAATTCTAGAAATCATTATCAAATATATTTAGAAAACTAGCGGCCTTAAAATGGTCGCTTTTCTATTGTTTCCTTTTAGGAAAAATGTATCAGAACTGGTACGTTTGCACCCTGTATCAGGGAATACGTTAGCGGTTTATTGCTTAGCAATACTTTTTTGAAAATGCAGATTGTTTTGCAATAAAAATAAGCACATATTGATAACGTGCACAAAAAATGATAAAATTTGGGCA
>CAJOQF010000363.1 GCA_905236295.1 uncultured Eubacterium sp.
CAGTCCCAAGCGGCTCTGATAGCTCCGCAGTTACTCTACCATCCACTTCCATCGCTTCAGTTATTGCCATTGAAGAAAGGCGACTGTCCGATGTCTCCAAAGCTATGTATATCAAAGATGATGCTGAAAAGAATATGGCAAGTAATACTGCCGCAATTCTAAATGATTTTCTATCCTTCATCCACTCTTCCTCTATCTGTTTAAATACAATAGACCCATAACACCCGGGCCTACATTTACCGTTATCGAAGCTGAAGCCTTTATAACGATCAGCTCATCTACGAGTTTGCGTCCCTTGAATCCTTTTATCATTGAGTTTATATCCTCGCCATCCATACCTATATAACAGAGAACCACACGTCTTTTATCTATTTTAGGCAGTCTCTTTTCTATCGCCCTTACATACTTGTTTTTTACTGAATCCATACTTCCGATAATAAAAGCTCCGAGTTTGAACCTGCCCTGTTTCGTCGCCATCACGGGATGCACCATAAATGTTTTGGTAATGAGATGTATTAAAGAGCTTGCCCGCTTAGATCTTGCGAGATATCTAAGGCTCCTAACAAAAAAGCTCGTATGCGCCTTTTTCTTCAGAGATTCCAGGTACGCAACGACCTCCTCGAATGAGGCTCCCTGCTCTATCAGATCGTTTGCGGACATCACCATAAGATAGATTGTTGCAGAGACCTGTCCCGAGTCTATCACCCTTACGTTCTCCATGTCTTTGGATGCCACTATCGCATTGTAGTATGCCTTACTTATCTTTGAACTGGTCGATACATAGATCACCTTATCTGCTTTTTCAAGAATTCTTTCAAAGAACTGCTCAAACTCCTCCTTTGAAGGCGGCATGGAATACACGTTTTGCTGCTTTAGTACGTGAGAGAGCACACTCTCCTGTCCAATCTCCACATTGTCTCTGAATACACCGTTTGGTGTATGTATACTAAACGGTATCACATCCACATAATTTTGCGCAACACTTCCATATGGCACATCCGCCATACTGTCCACAACGATATGAATCCTCTTCTTTTCTTTTATACTTATCTCATAGTCCCTTGCAGTCTGCGGAAAATTCAAACTATCAATGTTTTCGGCATCAAACGGCTTTTTGTCTTCTTTACGTTTCTTTTGATCATTAAGCTTTGCCATCTCCAGCGTGTGAATGACATTAATAACAGAGAACGGCTTTCTGATAACATGAACCGAAGACCCTTGTGCGTTTTCAAAGTAGCTTGAAGCGAGAACCGTCACAAACATACGCTTGTGAAGCTCCTCATATCTTTTAGAATCTTCGTCATACCGTTGCTGAGGAACAAAGAAACATACCTGTCCATAAGCTTTCTCTAACGGTTCAAGCTCAGACTCATCATCCAGATAATAGATTGGAATGCCGAGCTGTTCCTGCGCATGGCGGTGCATCAGCGCATAAAATTCCGCAGCCTGTTTTCCGACGGTCTTTTCAGGAGAAATAAACGCAGCACACTGCCCTGATTTTGTGTTAAAGGATATACACGGCTCAGCATTTACAGGTTTCTGAGGTATGCTTACACATACCTTTGTGCCCACTCCAAAATGACTCTGTAACTGAACAGTACCTCCCATGGCACGAACAAAACCATAGACAATGCACAATCCGATACCCAGGCCTCCATATCTGTAATTTACAGCTTCTCCGGTCGCAAGACGCTCAAATATTCTGGCAAGATATGCAGGCTCAATCCCCTTTCCCGTATCTGTAACTTCAACGCAAAGGTTTACACTCTGATCCCTGCCCATGCTGTATGCTTTAAGGTTGATCGCGCCATCCTTGGTATAGGTATTGCTGTTTTCAAGCAATATCGTGATTATCGTGATCAGCTTTTCCTGATCGCCCAAAAGAAGCTTCGGTATCTGTGGATCTATATCCTCGATGATCGGAACTCTGATTTCAGTCTGCTTTATCCTCATGTTAAATCGCAGCTTCTGAAGCGTATCCACGATATCATATGTCTTTTCTTTTATATTTACCGTGTCCGATACTACAGAGGCAAAATCACTGATCCGATCCAGCTTCTCCTCCATAATAAAGGCTGACGACAAGACATGTCCGATGTAAGGATTCACTCCGTTCTCATCATACATTTTTTTTACCAGAAATGTGTCTCCGTTTATGACATCTAACGGTCTGTGCAACTCCTTTGCAAAATTGATCAGAGTCTCATCCGCAACCTGCCTCTCCCTGTTCATCCGTTCAATATACGTCGAGAACAGCCGTTTTTGAAGATTCATCTTTCTGATTATGGTTCTCGCAACTATTCCCGATAACGCAACGATCAGACAGCCTCCCACAAACTGCCAAAGTCTCTCTATTGTAAGATCCTGCCACGATTCTGTACTTTGCAATATAATTACGAACGATGTGATCACATAAGTAACGATCGTCAGAATGGGGAGTCCTGTAATTGCCGTTGCGCAAAAAACCAGCATTGTAACTATCATGATGGTTGTCAGTTCAATATCATTCCCACTGCGAAGACCAAAATAAACACACTCAACCATCATAAGCACTGCATATATCCATATTCTGGTTTTATCCGAAAAACGATTGGTAATGTTTAAATACCATGCAATTAACAATCCAAATGCAAAAATTGGAATAGTAAAATACTCCCATTTAAGGGCTACTATTTCAATCGCCAGCATTAATGTTATAGCAGAATAACTCACGAGTAAAATCAGATGTGAAATTACATACAGATCATAGGTCGGACTTTTTTTTCCTTTTCCCATATTTTTCCCCTATATTCGTGAGATGGTTCCATCTCTTTTTATATTCACTCTGCCACTGCATTTGTCGCATACACCGAGCATGACTTATCATAGGTGAGATCCCCACCCTCGATACGTCTTGCGATGCCTCCGGCCTCTTTTACTATCAGGCCTCCGGCCGCGTAATCCCAAGGGCAAAGACGTAGTTCAAAGAACAATTCGGCTCTGCCACAGGCTATTGTGCAAAGATCCAA
>CAJOQF010000364.1 GCA_905236295.1 uncultured Eubacterium sp.
GCGCAGCCGACCATCAGCGAATTGCCCATGTTGTATCTGGCATCGCCCATGTAGACAAACTTAACTCCCTTAAGCTTTCCAAGGTGTTCTCTGATCGTCAGCATATCCGCTATCATCTGTGTCGGGTGAGACTCGTTTGTAAGTCCGTTCCACACCGGAACTCCGGCGTACTTCGCAAGCTCCTCGACTATCTCCTGACCGAATCCTCTGTACTCAATTCCGTCATACATCCTGCCAAGCACTCTCGCTGTGTCTGCGATGCTCTCCTTTTTACCGATCTGTGATCCTGACGGATCGAGATATGTAACGTTCATACCGAGGTCATAAGCAGCAACCTCGAACGAACATCTCGTCCTGGTACTTGTCTTTTCAAATATAAGTGCAATCGTCTTGCCCTCACATACCTTGTGTGGGATACCGCTCTTTTTCTCTTTCTTGAGCTTCTCTGCTGTATCTACAAGATAAAGGATCTCCTCAGCCGAAAAATCCTTCATTTTCAAAAAATTCTTTCCTGTAAGCACTTTGAACACCTCTCTTATCTATTACTGAACATACGAAATTAATATAACATGATTCTTTTTCTGTTTCAAGAAAGAAAAAAGCACCCTCTCGAGTGCTTTTCCTTATTACATACGCTTCATAAGCATATCGCGTTCTGCTTCATATCCGGGCTTTCCGAGAAGAGCAAACATGTTTTTCTTGTAGCTCTCAACTCCCGGCTGATTAAACGGATTGACGCCGAGCATATAGCCGCTTACTCCGCATGCGAACTCGAACATGTAAAACAGCTGTCCCAGATAATACTCATCCTGCTTTGGAATGTTGATGATGATGTTTGGAACTCCGCCGTCCATATGTGCGAGCATCGTGCCGTTCATGGCGGATTTGTTGACGAAATCCATCGTCTTGTCGGCGAGATAATTGAGTCCGTCGAGGTCTGAATCCTCGGCTTTGATCACATACTCTCTCCTCGGCTCTTCTATGGAAAGAACTGTCTCGAACATGATTCTTGCGCCGTCCTGGATGAACTGTCCCATAGAGTGAAGATCGGTGGTCAGATCGACTGCTGCCGGGAAAATTCCCTTCTTGTCCTTGCCTTCGCTCTCGCCGTAGAGCTGTTTCCACCACTCGGCTATGTAGTGAAGCCCCGGCTCATAATTTGCAAGTATCTCAACCGATTTGCCCTTCCTGAGGAGAATATTTCTGAACGCCGCATAGAGCAGTGCATCATTTTCCTCAAAAGCTGAGTTCATAGCGAGGGATCTGCCTTTTGCGGCTCCCTCCATAAGCTTTCCTATATCCGCTCCGCTGACTGCTATCGGAAGGAGGCCGACCGCTGTGAGGACTGAATATCTGCCGCCCACATCATCCGGAACAACAAATGTCTCATATCCTTCCTCGTTAGAGAGAACCTTCAACGCTCCCTTCGCCTGGTCGGTAGTCGCAAATATTCTCTTTGCTGCCTCAGCCTTTCCGTACTTTTTCTCAGCGAGGGATTTGAAAGCGCGAAATGCTATTGCCGGCTCGGTGGTCGTTCCCGATTTGGAGATTACATTTATGGAAAAATCCCTGTCTCCCACCACATCGATCAGATCCTGAAGATATGTGGAACTGATGTTGTTGCCGACAAAGTAGATCTCCGGCGTACCGCGCTTTTCCTTTGTCATGCTGTTGTAGAAGCTGTTTCTCAAAAACTCTATCGCCGCTCTGGCTCCGAGGTACGAGCCTCCGATGCCTATGACGATCAGCACATCGGAATCAGACTGTATCTTCTTTGCCGCAGCCTCTATCCTTACAAACTCCTCCTTGTCGTAATCAGTGGGCAGATCTATCCAACCGACATAGTCATTGCCGGCTCCGTTCTTCGATACCAAAAGACTGGAAGCAGCTTCGACCTGAGCCTTTATATTCTTGAGCTCTTCGTCGCTAACAAACTCTTTTAATCGCTTGTAATCAAGTGTCACTTTGTCCATCATAATACCCTCCGTTCATTAAAACTACTTGTGAATTATTATAGCATACTTTATACTGTCATATAAACCCATTAAAGAAAAAACAGGAGATATCATGAAAAAGATAGTGATGACCGGTGGCGGCACGGCAGGACATGTCACTCCGAATATTGCCCTGATGCCACGCCTGAAGGAATTAGGTTACGAGATAAACTACATAGGTTCATACAACGGAATGGAAAAAGCTCTCATAGAGGCACAGAACATTCCATACACGGGAATATCCTCGGGAAAACTGCGCAGATATTTCGACATAAAAAATATATCTGACCCGTTTAAAGTACTCAAAGGATACTCCGAGGCAAAGCGCGCTTTAAAAAGATTGCGCCCGAACATAGTTTTCTCGAAAGGAGGTTTCGTTTCGGTTCCGGTAGTCTGGGCCGCAAAGAAGCTTCACATTCCGGTTATCATACACGAATCTGACATGACGCCGGGGCTTGCGAACAAGCTCTCATACAACAGCGCCACAAAGATCTGCTGCAATTTCCCGGAAACCCTAAAGGCGATCCCGCCTGAGAAGGCAGTACTTACAGGCTCGCCTATCCGCCAGGAACTTTTGGTCGGTGACGCTGCTGCCGCAAAGGCATTCTGCGGTTTTACGGACGACAAACCGGTCGTGCTCATAATCGGCGGAAGCCTTGGCTCAGTATTTGTTAACAACGCTGTCCGCAGCATACTCGATGACATACTTGAAAACTACAATGTCATCCACCTCTGCGGAAAGGGCAATCTCGACAAGACACTGTCCGACAAAAAGGGCTATGTACAATATGAATATATCAGCAAAGAGTTAAAAGACCTGTTTGCGCTTGCCGACATCGTGATATCGCGAGCCGGTGCAAATGCGATCTGTGAATTACTGGCGCTCAAAAAACCAAACATCCTCATTCCGCTCTCCGCCGCAGCCAGCCGCGGAGATCAGATACTGAATGCAAGATCCTTTAAAAACCAGGGATTCAGCATAATGATCGAGGAGGAAGATCTCACCCCCGAGTTGTTGAAATCATCCATAATCAGACTTTCCGAGGAGCGCGAGAGCTTCATATCTGCCATGGAAAAGAGCGAGCTGATAAACGCCATAGACACGATCACCAAACTTATAGAAAAAACCGTTCGCTCCCGATAAATGCAAACTAAAAGCCACATTAACGAATCCGCTAATGTGGCTTTGTTATTGCTATTCTGCAAGAAGATCTCTTATCTGCTTGACCTCATCATCAGACAACTCCGCGTGATTCCAGCAAAGCTTGTCCTCATTGCCGTCCCCCTTGTATCTCGGGATGAGATGCATGTGGAAATGGAATACCGTCTGTCCTGCGATCTCTCCGTTGTTCTGGATTATATTGAATCCGTCGCAGTTTAGCTTGTCTGTCATCTTTGTCGCAAGCTTCTTTGCAAGTCCAAACACCTTTGCACAATCCTCATCCGGCAGCTCATATATGTTTGCCGCATGGTTTTTTGGAAGGATCAGCGCATGTCCCTTTGTCGCAGGAGCCGCATCGAGTATCACCTTGAAATCGTCATCCTCAAAAATAGTGTTTGACGGAATAGCTCCGCTTATTATCTTACAAAAAATACAGTTGTCATCTGTTTTCATTTTATATTCCTCCTATGCGAAAATAAATATATCATCGAGCATCTTCAATGTCTTGAAGTTGCCCTTTGCGGTCATCTCACCGGTCATAAAAGCTCTCTGGAAAGTGATCTTGCCGTTCATGATGTCCTCCAGGAGTCTCTTGTCAAGCTTGACCAAAACTGCCGGATCATTGGTCTGTCCGTAGTAGATGTTCAGATCGTCACCCCTCACATCCACAACGAGCGGCTGATCCTGCTCCTCTATCATAAACAGATAGGTCGCCTCAAAATCCTTCTGAGGTACGAAATGTGACTTTAACTGCTTGATGTAGGTCTTGTCCTCAGACTGCATTTCCCCGAGGAGATTCTTGAACATATTTGCGAGCTCCTCGACGTCCTGGCGCTGGGTCTTAACATATTTTTCGTTTGATACATACTTGGAAAGCTGTTCGCTCTCCTTTGGTGTGAGCTCAAGCTGCTGTGTCCTTGATACGCTCCGTGTCATCGCCTGGTTGCTGGTCGGTAGCGCCTTTATTCTCTGAGATATAGCCCTGTAGAGATCCTCCGCCTTTTTCTCTATGATGGTGTTGTAATTCTCGTTCATCTCGAACGCCACAATATCATCTACATATCCGCAGAAACCGTTACAGAGAAGACCTCCGAGTATCTCCCAGGCATTCTCGATATTGAGCATGCCCTCTCGCTCGCCATAGGTTGTAGACATTACAACCGGCTGCATATAAGTCCTCGTAATCTTGTCCTTATCCGCATACAACCAGCACGCATCCAGAAACTGCTGCATATATCCGCCGATGCCCCACCACTCGATCGTAGTGGCAAGGATGATGCCATCTGCATCTTTCATGGTCTGCGGGAGCGTGGAAATGGAGTTCTTGTGCTCGTAAATATTATATTTTTCCACCGTCACGCGAAGCTCTTTTAACACTTCCGTGAGCTTGTCGATCACGTACAGCGTCGGGTCGTCAAGTAATCCCCTTCCGCCATAATAAATGTTTATTTTCATCGTTTCTCCTGATTAAGTAAATCTAAAAATATTATACAATAAATCACTCACAATTCAAGTGCACTTTGCCCCCGTCATAATGAGTCGGCATTTAGATTTACATATCACTATCATTTATCAAAGCGTACCTTATGTGGTCTTCCCATCGCCCCTGTATGCGGACCGAAGCCCTGGCTATCCCTTCACTCTCAAATCCAAGCCTCTCCAAAAGCTTTACGGAGTCTGTGTTTTTGGGCATCACATTCGCCTCTATCCTGTGCACTCCGAGAGATGTAAAAAGCTCCGGAACAAGGGTCATGATGCTCTCTGTCGCATAACCCATGTGAAGGTGATCCTTGTCAAACCTGTACCCGATCTGACAGCATGATGCTGCTCCCCGCCTTACATCAGTCACGGCAAGTGTGCCTATGATCGTCGACGGATCTTCCTTCAAAAACACCCAGTAACGCATCAGTGCCAGCTTTAACGCGAGCTTGTACTCATATTCCATGGTTGTCTCTATATAACTTTTTGTGTAGTAATTTTCAGGCTTTTTAGGCTCATGCGGTTCAAAAAAATCCCTGTTCTTTTCCAGAAACTCAAGCGCCATCTGCGCATTGCCCGGATCCAGTATCTTTAATACCGTACGCTTTGCTTCATATTCAAATTTCATAACTTTTTAATTTTACCATGAAATCGCAGGCAAAATCAATTCTTCTATTTCCCTCGTAAATTACCGCATTCCACTAGTGCACCGTTCGCAAAATAACTGGTCTAATGCGCAGAATGCTTACCCGAGAGTGCGTGACTGAAAACGTAGGCGTAGCGGGCTACGTCGA
>CAJOQF010000365.1 GCA_905236295.1 uncultured Eubacterium sp.
CATATTTATGATGACTTAAAGAGCACACTTGAGAGCGTGGGGTGCGGAGACGTTCTTATTAAAGGACGCAATTCCTACTCTGTAGACATCGACAAGGTGAGGTGTGACTATTATTACGCAATTAAAAAGGACGCACAGGCGATCGGCAGATATGTGGGAGAATATATGAATCAATACAGCTGGGCAGAGTGCAGAAATTATAATTTATGGCAGGAATTTGTTTGATGACAAAGATTTGTCACACTTTTGTCCACTTTGTACTGATATACTCTCAGTGTATACGTACATCATGCATAGGTAATCGCCCGTGACAGGTCTTTGTTGCGGGCGATTACTATTTTCTTGCATTTGTTCATACTATTATGTATAATAAATTAGTTGCGACGAGGATCTTTATGAATGGAGAGTTGAAAGCAATGGTTAAAAGCATGACAGGCTTTGGTCGCGGAGAGTTTGCGAGCGAAGCTGTAAAAGTAACAGTTGAGATCAAAGCTGTTAATCATCGATATCTTGATCTCAATATCAAGATGATCAAGCGCCTTAATCCGTTCGAGAACGATATGCGCAATCTAGTAAAGGACTATATTGCCAGAGGTAAGGTTGACATATTTGTAAACTTCGAGGAGGTAGGGCAGGATGCATCATCCTTAAGGCTTCAGGATGACGTGGCGGGCAAGTACATCGAATTCGCCGCACGTCTCCATGAAAAGTTTGGCGTTGAAAATGATATGACTGCCACTAAGCTGATGAGATTTTCTGAGGTTATTGTTGAGGAAGAACCTTCACTCGATGAGGATGAGGTAGAGAAAGCGCTGATGAGCGCGCTTGAGGATGCATTGAAACAGATCTGCAGATCCCGCCTGGACGAGGGCAGAAAGCTTCGTGATGACATTCTCTTAAAATGTCAGAATCTCGGGAAGAATGTGGCTCTTATTGAGGAGAGATATCCTGAGATCATCGAATCCTACAAGACCAGATTAAAGCAAAAGATCGATGAACTGAAAGCTGACACATCCATCGATGAATCCAGACTCGCTATGGAGGTCACGATGTTTGCGGACAAGATCTGTGTCGACGAGGAGACCGTCAGACTCAGATCCCACATAGATGCGATCACAAAGACCTTGGACGAGGGCACCAATATCGGCAGAAAGCTTGACTTTATAGCACAGGAATTAAATCGTGAGGCCAACACAATACTTTCAAAGGCAAACGATCTGATCACTTCCGATATTGCGATAGAACTCAAAACTGATATTGAAAAGATAAGGGAACAGATTCAAAATGTGGAGTAAACATAAGGGGACTCTCACGATCATCTCCGGCTTTTCAGGCGCGGGCAAGGGAACTATAGTCAAACGCCTTGTGAGCGATTACCCGGATGTCTACGCTCTTTCCATCTCGGCTACCACGAGAAAACCGAGGAAGGGCGAACGCCATGGAATTGACTATTTTTTCATGGAACATGATGAGTTTGAGAGCAAGATAAGAGAGAAAGAATTTATAGAGTACGCTCAGTATGTGGGAAACTATTACGGTACCCCGAAGGGATATGTGTACGAAAAAATGGACGAGGGCAAAGACGTAATATTAGAGATCGAAGTGCAGGGAGCTCTCAATGTCAAAAAACAATATCCTGACAGTTTGCTTTTGTTTGTCACTCCGCCGGATGCGAAGACATTGCACAACCGTCTGATCGGCAGAGGAACAGAGACAGAAGATGTGATAATGGATCGCATGCGACGCGCCACAGAGGAGGCCGATCTGATCGCAAATTACGATTACATAATCGTAAACGACGATCTGAATGACAGCGTCAGGTTCACGCATGAGCTTATCAATATGCAAAGATATAAAACAGCAAACAACAATAATTTTATTATAGATATTAAGAACAATCTTACCGATTACCTGAAAGGAGAAAAATAATGATACATCCATCTTATTCTGATCTAATGAAAGTTGTAAACGCGAGCGGTGACGAGAACGACGCACCGATCGTAAACAGCAGATATTCCATAGTTATAGCTACAGCAAAGAGAGCCAGACAGATAGTTTCAGGCGATGATCCGCTCATCGACAACTACAAAGGCAAAAAGCCTCTCTCTATCGCTGTTGAAGAGTTTGATAAAGGACTCGTTACAATAAATGCAGAATAATAAAATACTTATTGTTTCGCTCGGGTGTGACAAAAACCTTGTGGACACTGAGTTTATGCTCGGTATACTCGACAAGGCGGGATATGAGTTTACAGATGATGAGTACGAAGCAGATGTAATTGTCATCAACACATGTGCTTTTATCAACGACGCGAAAGAGGAGAGTATCAACACGATCATCGATCTCGGCAAAAGAAAAGAGGACGCAAACTTAAAGGCTCTTATTGTCTGTGGGTGTCTCGCTGAGAGATACGAGAAGGAGATCAAAAGCGAACTCCCCGAGGTTGACGCTATCCTTGGAACGAATTCATGGGACAAGATCCTCACTGCGATAGACGAGGTCTTGGCTGATAAAAAATATGTCAGCATAGAGCACGAAAAAGAGTTTGATCTCAGTGCCGGCAGACTTCTTACCAAGGGCACTCATTATGCCTATCTCAAGATAGCGGAGGGATGCGACAAGCGTTGTACTTACTGCATCATCCCGATGCTTCGCGGCAAGTTCCGTTCGGTTCCTATGGAAGAACTGGTATCCCAGGTTGAGTCATTGCGCGATATGGGCATAAAAGAGCTCATACTCGTTGCACAGGAATCAAGCTCATACGGCAAGGATCTCTACGGGGAAAAGAGCCTTCATGTGCTTCTTAATAAGCTTTCCGGGATAGCCGGCATAAAGTGGATAAGGATCATGTACTGTTATCCGGAGGAGATTTACCCTGAGCTTATAGAAGAGATCAAGAATAATGATAAGGTTGTGAATTATCTCGATATGCCTATCCAGCATGCGGATAACGATATCCTTAAAGCTATGGGAAGGCGCACTACCAGAGAGGAGATCACAGCCAAGATCAATAAACTCCGCGAGGAGATCCCTGATATAACATTGCGTACGACAATGATCTGCGGATTCCCGGGAGAGACCGATAAGCAACATCAAAACTTATTGGATTTTATTGAGGAAATGAAGTTTGACAGACTCGGTGCATTTGCCTACTCGCCTGAGGAGGGCACAAAGGCGGCTGAGTTTGAAGAACAGATAGATGAAGAAGTTAAAGAAGATAGAAGACTTGATGTAATGGAGCTAAATGAAAAGCTCATAACCTTAAAAAATCAAGAATTTATTGGAAAGGAAATGTGGGTCATCGTTGACGGGTATGCGTCGAACGAGAATGTTTACGTCTGCCGCACCTACAGGGATGCGCCGGATGTCGATGGATACCTCTTTCTGGAGACAGAAGATGTACTCAATACCGGAGATTTTGTTCGGGTGCGCGTAACAGGCGCTTATGAATATGATCTGATTGGAGAAATGATATGAATCTGCCAAACAAGTTAACAATGTTTCGTGTCTTGCTGGTGCCGTTTTTTGCAATTTTTATGCTGGTTCCGCAATTTCAAATCTGGTGGGGGTCTTTGATAGCACTCATAATATTTGTGGTTGCAAGTATTACGGATATGTTCGACGGCAAGATAGCCAGAAAATATAATCTTGTTACCAATTTTGGTAAATTTATGGATCCGCTTGCGGACAAGCTTCTTGTAAGCGCTGCACTTATCTGCCTCACCGCTTTGGGGAGACTTCAGGCGTGGGTTGTCATCGTTATTATATCGAGAGAGTTTATAATAAGCGGTTTCAGGCTCATCGCTGCCGATAAGAATATTGTTATCGCCGCAAGTATGTGGGGGAAGGTAAAGACTACATTTCAGATGTGCATGGTCATCCTTATGATAATATTTATGCCGGCGCTTCCGTTTAATAACATTGCAAGTTGGATTTATGTTGTATTGGATATAGTTTCTTACGTAACCTGTGCACTTACGGTTATTTCTCTTATTGATTATCTCGTAAAGAACAAGGATGTTATGAAAGAACACTAATCTTAGGAGAGAAGATATGAGGATTATAG
>CAJOQF010000366.1 GCA_905236295.1 uncultured Eubacterium sp.
AGGGGGGTGAGCTATAATGGAAGCTATAGGAATCGTACTTGCAGGTGGAAAGAACTACCGCATGAAGGAGCTCTCCAAAAAGAGAGCGATAGCTGCCATGCCTGTGGCCGGCAATTACAGATGTATTGATTTTGCGCTCAGCTCACTTACCAACTCAAGGGTGTCAAAGGTGGCTGTGCTTGCACAGTATAATGCGAGGTCGCTAAACGAGCACCTTAACTCCGCAAAATGGTGGAATTTCGGTCGTAAGCACGGAGGACTTTACGTGTTCAACCCGACGACCACTGACGACAATGTTTCATGGTATCGAGGCACTGCGGATGCCCTCTACCAGAACATCGATTTCCTCAAGAAATCGCATGAGCCATATGTCGTAGTGGTGGGCGGTGACGGTGTCCACAAGCTCGATTACAACAAAGTGCTTAAATTCCATATAGAGAAGAATGCAGATATCACTGTAGTTGTAAAGGAATTCCCGGACGGAGCAGATGTCAGCAGATACGGTGTAGTCAAATTGAACGATCAGTGTCGTGTCACTGATTTCGAAGAGAAGCCGATGGTTTCTGATTCCTACACGGTGTCGACCGGCATATATATCATCCGCAGAAGAAAGCTTATCGACATGCTCGAAAGATGCGCCGAGGAGGAGAGATTTGACTTCGTCACAGATATCCTCATCCGCTACAAGAACATGAAGAAAATATACGGCTACAAAATGAATGAGTATTGGGGCTCCATCGCTTCTGTCGAGGAGTATTACAATATCAATATGGCATTTTTAAAGCCTGAGGTCAGAGATTATTTCTTCAAAAGCGGAAAAGGTTTATACACAAAGGTTGACGATTACCCTCCGGCAAAGTATAATGTAGGTTCAGAGGTTCATAACAGTATCGTCTCCGGCGGATGTATTATTAACGGAAGGGTTGACGATTCTGTCCTCTTTCCGCAGGTGTTTGTTGGCAGCAACTGCGTAATTAAGAATTCCATCATTCTAAACGGAGTCTTTATTGGTGATAATACTCATATTGAAAACTGTATAGTTGAGAGTAGGAGTACACTTAGAGCCAATACTTTTTTTAGTGGTGAGGACGGAATAAAGGTCGTCATTGAAAAGGACGAGCGCTAAAATTACTTTACAGAAAGGGGAAAACGATGCAGATTACAGATGTACGTGTACGCAAGGTGGACAAAGACGGCAAGATGAAAGCTGTCGTTTCCATCACTATTGATGATGAATTTGTAGTTCACGATATCAAGGTTATCGAAGGTGACAAGGGATTGTTCATAGCAATGCCTAGCCGCAGAACAGCCGATGGTGAGTATCGTGATATAGCACATCCGATCAATTCTGAGACCAGACAGCGTATACAAACTCTTATACTTGACGCATACGCTAAAGAGGAAGAGTAAAAAAGTAACATCCGGGGTATTACCGCTTGGTAATACCTCGTTTGTTTGTATAAAAACAGTTTTGGAAAAGGATAATTCTGCACAGTATGACAAGATGGGATTTTTCAATCGTTTTAAGAAAAGTGAAGGTAAGATGTTTTTGATAGTTGGTTTGGGGAACCCGTCCTCGAAGTATGATAAGACGAGACACAACGTCGGTTTTGATGTGATCGATGAACTGGCGGATAAATATAATATAGCCGTAAATATAAAAAAGCATAAGGCGATGATAGGAAAGGGTGTCATCGACGGAATGAAGGTTATGCTCGTAAAGCCGCAGACATTTATGAACAACAGCGGGGAGAGCGTAATTGAGATCCTTGATTACTACAAGCTTTCAGCCGAGGAGGACATGGTGATCATTTCCGATGATATAAGCCTTGACTGTGGAAGGATCAGGGTCAGGAAAAAGGGAAGTGACGGAGGACATAACGGTCTTAAGGACATAATCGCATGGACGGACACAAACAATTTCCCGAGAGTCAGGGTCGGCATTGGTGACAAGCCGAAGGGCTGGGATCTGGCGGATCACGTACTGGGGAGATTTACGGACAGTGAGAGAAAGCTTGTAGATGAGAGTATTGCAGATGCGGCAAAGGCATGTGTGATGGTTGCCGCCGGAAATGTCGACGAGGCAATGAACCGCTATAACGGAAAAGCCGGTGGATGAGAACATCCGGCGACTGAAAAACAGCCGGTGACTGAGCCTGTCGAAGCCACATCAGTAGTGAAAGGTCATTATGAGAGCATTTGCTGAAAACCTGAAAGGATTGTCTGCCATCTCGGAGACGATCGAACTTCTAAAAAAGAATAATAGTGCGGTTTCGATATGCGGTGTGGCGGATGCAGCTAAACCGCATATTTCTGCTGTGTTAAATGAGGGATTTGACAAATGCCTGATCGTCACCTATGACGAGCAGCGCGGAAGATTGCTGTCAGCCAACATGTCGCTGTTTGGACAGACGAGCGTCTATTATCCTCCGAGGGATGTCCTCTTTTATCAGTCCGATGTATCCGGAAAGCTGATCGAGAGCGAGAGGATATCTGCGGTAAAATATATCCTGTCGGACGAGAAGATAACTGCGGTGACAACCTATGACGCCCTGCTTGATATAATCGCGGATCCTGACAGCTATGACAGGTCGGTTATCACGCTCAAAAGCGGGGATGAGGCGGACAAGGAAAAGCTGGAGAAAAAAATTGCCGCACTCGGATATGAGAGATGTTATCAGGTGAGTGCCAGAGGTGAGTTTGCGGTAAGAGGTGGGATAATCGATGTATATCCGCTTACGGCAGAACTCCCGTTTAGAATAGAGTTCTGGGGAGACGAGATAGACACCGTAAGGAGTTTTGACCCGGAGAGCCAGCGCTCAAACGAAGAACTTGATGAGGCGAGCATTTACCCGGCAAGCGATCTGGACACGTCCTCAAAGATGAGCGGAATACTCGATTATTTTGATGAGGAAAAGACCCTTGTGATATTGGATGAGCCGGTCAGACTTATCGAGCGCGGAGACACGATCACTGAGGAATTCACATCAAGTATCGAGAGAAGAAAAGAGATAGGGCTGGAGATTGAGGGAACGATCGACACGTTGAGATCGAGCGCGGATGCGGCAGGACGCCTGCAGAGCTTTAAACGCGTAATGGTCACGGAGCTTGACACACAAAGCGATCTGTTTCCGCCTGAGAAAAAATATTCGATGGATGTCAAAAGCCTTAGTCCATACAACAATAAATTTGAACTGCTTATAAAGGATCTGGAAAAATACAAGGCGAGAAATTACAGTGTTATAATTCTCTCCGGATCCACCGCAAGGGCAAAACAGCTTGCAAAGGATCTGACGGACAACGGGATCACTGCGTTCTATTCTCAGGATTTTGACAGGCAGATGCTTCCCGGGGAAGTGATGGTATCCTACGGAAAGCTGAAACAGGGATATGAGTTTAGCGAGGCAAAATTTGCCATTATATCCGAGAGTGATATTTTCACATCCAATAAAAAGACTTCGAGGAGACGGAAAAAATCATCCTATGAAGGTGAGAAAATAGGAGATTTCTCCGAGCTTAAAAACGGAGACCTCGTGGTACACGAAAATCATGGTCTCGGAATATACAGAGGTATAGAGAAGGTTGTTGTGGACAAGACAGCCAGAGACTATATCAAGATAGAATACCGCGATGGAGCCAATCTATATATTCAGGCGACGCAGCTTGAGCTCATACAAAAATATGCGGCTGCCGATTCGGTAAAGCCGAGATTAAACAAACTCGGGGGCAAGGAGTGGACCACCACAAAGTCCAAGGTAAAGAAGGCGGTCGAGATGATTGCAGAGGATCTGGTGGAACTCTATGCGCTCAGAGGCGACAAGGAGGGCTACGCTTTCTCCGAGGACGGCTTTGCACAGACGGAGTTCGAGGAGAGATTTCCGTTTGAGGAGACGCCTGACCAGATAAGCGCCATTGAGGACACCAAGCGCGACATGGAGAGCAATCGCATCATGGACAGGCTTATCTGTGGAGATGTGGGATACGGCAAGACTGAGATCGCGATCCGCGCGGCGTACAAAGCGGCGTTGGACGGAAAGCAGACCGTAATACTGGCGCCGACCACCATTCTGGCAAGCCAGCATTACAACACCTTTGTCGAGAGAATGAAAGATACCCCGGTAAATGTTGAGCTCCTTTGCAGATTCAACACTAAAAAGGAGATAAGCGAATCGATAAAGAAGATAAAATCGGGTGTGGCTGATATAATCATCGGAACACACAGGGTGCTGTCGGCGGATGTCGAGTTTAAAGACCTCGGACTTTTAATAGTTGACGAGGAGCAGAGATTCGGGGTATCTCACAAGGAAAAGATCAAGAAATTAAAGAACAATATCGACGCTCTTGCCTTGAGCGCGACCCCGATCCCGAGAACGCTTCACATGAGTCTTATCGGAATAAGGGATATGTCGGTGCTTGAGGAGCCGCCGCTGGATCGACAGCCTATTCAGACCTATGTTATGGAGTACAATGACGAGCTTGTAAGGGAGGCTATAACCCGTGAGCTTTCAAGGGGAGGACAGGTATATTATGTCTTCAACCGTGTGCTTCGGATGGAGTCGGTGGCGGCGCATATAGAGGAGCTTGTGCCGGAGGCGAGGGTTGCATTTGCAAACGGCCAGATGAACGAGAGACAACTCGAAGATATCATGTACGACTTCATAAACGGAGAGATCGACGTGCTTGTATCCACGACCATCATAGAGACCGGAATGGATATCTCCAATGTCAACACAATGATAATCCAGGACGCTGAAAATCTCGGACTGTCACAGCTCTATCAGCTCAGAGGACGTGTCGGCAGATCGAACCGTACCGCCTATGCGTTTTTGATGTATCAGAGAGACCGCATACTGAAGGAGACGGCGCAAAAGAGACTCACCGCCATAAGGGAGTACACTGAGCTTGGAAGCGGATTCAAGATCGCGATGAGAGATCTCGAGATCCGGGGCGCGGGGAATCTTTTGGGACGTGCACAGAGCGGACATATGCAGTCGGTTGGATACGATATGTACTGCAAGATGCTTTCAAAGGCGGTAAAAGAAAAGCGCGGTGACAGGATCGTCCTCGATTTTGAGACGACCATAGATGTCAGGACGGATGCGTATATTCCGCCCGAGTATATTGGCGGAGAGGGAACGAAGCTTGAGATATACAAACGAATAGCCGCCATCACAAATGAGGAGGAGATGCTTGATATAACGGATGAGCTGGTCGACAGATTCGGCGAACCGCCGGCAAGTGTTCAAAAACTTATGCGGGTTGCGCTCCTAAAAGAGATGGCGCATGAATGCTATTTTACCGATGTCACAAACAGGGGCG
>CAJOQF010000367.1 GCA_905236295.1 uncultured Eubacterium sp.
TGAGATCTATGCAATGTGTAAGGAACAGGTGGAGAACAATCCGTATGGAACTTACCTCAATGATCAGGAATATCTGTTGGAGTATCAGAAAGAACAGTACACATATATTCAGGAGCTTGAGGCTATGGGAGGAAAATTCTCCCACAATCCAGACGGAACTCTTCATCACCATCATGAGTTCGAGGGTAAGAAGATTTCGGCGGTACAGATCGATGTCGACTTCATGACTCCGTTTTGCAAGAATGTCATGGCAGGTGGCGCTCAGATATTGGAGCGCACATACTTTACAGATCTTCTGACAAACAACGGAGAGGTGGTCGGTGCAGTAGGCTTTAACCTGGATACGACAGATTTTGTTGTGGTCAGAGCGAAAGAGGTTGTCCTTGCAATGAACGAGTTTAACCCGTCATGCAGAGATATGTTATACGCACCGGCTACCGGATATGCAGCTGCATACGAGGCGGGAGCTCAGCTTAGAAATGTCGAGCATCTTACCGAGTGGGATCTCTGCTATAGAAATACCGGAAATTTCCTTTATGGAGTTCACTGGGCTGTTTGCAACAGCAAAGGGGAGAATCTCTTCAAAAAGTATAATTCTCATTCATTCGAGGAGCTTGATGTCAATCTGATCCGTGGAATGGCAAAGGAGCTTGAGATGGGTAACGGACCTTTGGTTGCTGACTTCTCGCAACTTCCTCAGTCAAACGAGGGTGCGGATGCATTCTATCACGGAATTGAGATGAAGCACAGACTTGAGCTTGACGAATTTATCAGAGGTTTCCAGAACATTGATATGTCAAATCCGAAACCGGAGGTTTCTGTATCCTATCGCGTCAGCATCCGTTCGCTTCGTATTGATGTGGAGGGCAAGACCACCGTTCCTCATCTCTGGGGAATCGGACAGATGACAACAGCCGGCTCAGCTCACGGCAGCTGGGTACATGGAGACGGCCTCGGCGTTGCGGCAAAGACCGGACTTATGAGTGCAAGAGCCATCGCAAAACGTATTGATGATTCAAAGCTTGGCGAGCTTGATGAGAAGCAGGTTGAGTTCTTCCGAAACAGAATATACGAGTCGGAAAACTTCAAAGGAGAGTATCGTCCGGATCACGTGATCAGATATCTTTCACGTCTGATCAAGAAGCCGGAGTACAGCTTTAACAAGACAGAAGCTACAATGAATGAGCTTCTTGAGGAGCTTGCAGATGTCAAGAGCAAATACAAGGAATTCATTCATCTGCCGAAGAAGAACGGTCATTACCTCGCAAAAGCTATCGAGCTTCGCACGATGATAGATATGTTGGAGGTCATGTTTACGGTCTTCAAGACAAGGAAAGAGAGCCGTGGATGTTTCAGTCGTCTGGATTATCCAAAGCGCGATGATAAGAACTGGCTCAAGTGGGTTATCGTAACAAAGGGTGAGGATGACAAACCGGCTATATCGCTGGAGCGTATTCCGATAGAGAGATATCCGTTTAAGCCTGAAGGATGGCAGGAGATTGAAATAGGATAATTTAATTAACGGAGATCCGGGCGTTTGCCCGGACTCCAAATATGAATCAGAAAGGACAGATATTAGCAATGAAAGAATTTACGATTCTTACGATTAATCCGGGATCAAGCAGTACTAAGTACGGGTTGGTAAAGGGAGACGAAATAGTTTTGGATGAGACTGTTGACCATGACAGGGAAGAGTTTGCTTCCTGCAAAACATTTGCAGATCAAAAGCCGATCCGTGTCAGATTGATAAAGGAAGCGTTGGCAAAAGAAAATGTTGATCTAAACCAGGTTGATGCGGTGGTCGGAAGAGGAGTCGGATTGTATGCTTGCGAGGGGGGAACATATGAGATAGATGACCTTGTAGTGGAGCATGCGACAAAGGATGTTGCTGAGATTCATCATCCGGCGACACTTGGAATCCAGATTGCAGCTGAGCTTGCAAAGGAGATCGGAGTTCCGGCTTATTACGTAAATCCAATGCCGGTGGATGAGCTTTGCGATGAAGCCAGAATGACCGGAGTTAAAGGACTGTACAGAGCGGCACGCTCACATCCGCTCAATCAGAAGCAGGTTGGAATACATCACAGTGAGCTTATGGGCAAAAAATATGAGGATTGCAATTACGTGATCCTTCACATGGGAGGCGGGATCAGTATTACCGCACATAAAAAGGGAAGAATGATCGATACTTCACGCGCGGGAGATGCACAGGGTGCAATCTGTCCGAACCGTTCGGGAGATCTGTGTGTTGATGATGTGGCAACACTTATGAAACGTGGAGTATCCTTTGAAGATATATATGAGCTTGCATCAAACAGAGGAGGTCTTGTAGATCTGCTTGGAACAGATGATGTCAGAAAAGTGAAAGAGATGATCGCAGACGGTGATAAGTTTGCAAAGATCTGCTACGACGCAATGATCTATACGATAGTCAAGTGGACAGCAATGATGGCCGGTGCAATGTACGGCGAGGTTGACGGAATCCTTCTGACAGGAGGAATGGCTTTTGATGAGGAGCTGGTTGACAGGATCAAAGCCGGTACACAGTGGATAGCTCCGGTATATGTTTATCCGGGAAGCTTTGAGACTGAGGCTATGGCATCGGGAGCTATAAGAGTTCTATCGGGCAGGGAGCAGGTAAAGAAATGCACCGGAAAACCTGTATGGGACGAGAGCATGCTTGGAAAGGAGAAATAATAGATGAAGTTTATTGATGAGATATATGCAAAAGCAAAAGCCAACAAAAAGAGGATCGCGATCCCGGAGTGTACAAATCCGAGTATGATGCGCTCGGCAGTAAGAGCTGCAGCAGACGGAATGGCAGATGTGATCTTTGTCGGTGATGCCGAGACCTGCAGGAAAGTTTCGGCAGAAAACGATATTGACCTTTCGGGAGTGAGTATCGCTGATATCAATGACGAGGAGTACAGAGAAGAACTCATTACAAAATTCTCAGAGCTCCCGAGAAGAGGTTTCAGCGCAAAATCGGTCTCAAAGAGAATTACGAATCCCCTCTATATGGCTCTTGTAATGGAGGCAGTAGGAGATGCGGACTGTACATTCGGTGGACTTGATACCACAACTAACGAGTTTGTAATGGCAACTCAGGGTATTCTTGGTTTGGCACCCGGAGTGACATCTCCGTCAGGTCTTCTGATAATGGAGATAGACAACTATAAGGGCGAGCAGGGAAATATTTTCGGCATGTCTGACGGCGCGATAAACACAGAACCGACAGCAGATCAGCTTGCGGGAATTGCACTTTCAAGCTGTGAGACCTTCACAGCCCTTACCGGAAAAGAAGCCATGTGCGCATTACTCTCATACTCAACCGACGGAAGCGGCAATTCCCCATCGGTGTTTAAGGTGAGAGAAGGACTTGAAAAAGCCAAAGCACTCAGACCGGAGCTCAAGATTGACGGAGAATTCCAGGCAGATGCTGCGATAGTAAGCAGGGTGGCAGCCAAGAAGGTTAAACGTGACAGCGAAGTTGCGGGTCATGCAAATGTACTTGTATTTCCGGATGCTGCGGCCTGCAATATTGCGACAAAGCTTATACAGCAGTTTGCGCCGGGGCACAGCTATGGCCCGATCTATCAGGGATTTGCGCAGCCGGTTCTCGATTGCTCAAGAGGAGATACAGAGGAAAGAATTTATGATAACGTGGCATTTTGCTCGGTAATTGCACAGTAAGATAGTGTAAAGTCCGCTATGGAAAAATGAGCCAAAGAAAAAAGGCTCTAAAGAACCTTGAAAATGTAGATATTGATACCGAAAA
>CAJOQF010000368.1 GCA_905236295.1 uncultured Eubacterium sp.
TAACTAATTTACATAGGAGATTATGTGATGTTTTTATATAAAAAAATTCTTACCTTAATTCTTGCGGCGACAGTACTTGTGACCCCGATTTCCGCTTACGCGGCGGAGGCCGATGAGGCTACACAGACTGTCACACTTTCAAAGGACAACAGCCTAAAGAGCATTACGCTCTCAAGCGGTACGCTCAGTCCCGAGTTTTCACCGAGTACTGTCAATTACACAACCACAGTCGGATACGGAGTTACCGATATAGTTGTTGATGCTGCTTTGTCAAACAGCAGTGCTACGATCAATTCCATCAGTGGCAATTCCAATCTGCAGGTCGGTGAAAACACGATCAAGATAACGGTAACATCC
The DNA here is from genome assembly GCA_905236295.1 of uncultured Eubacterium sp. Classification (GTDB taxonomy): domain Bacteria; phylum Bacillota; class Clostridia; order Lachnospirales; family Lachnospiraceae; genus Eubacterium_C. Next base: position 358 of record CAJOQF010000368.1, read on the forward strand.
GAGGCGGGTACTGTTGCGGTATACACTATCACAGCGACCAGACTCTCTGAAGCCGAGTCGGAAGGCACGGGGGAGACTGAGACCACCGAGACCGGTGAGGAAGAAGAAAACACAAATGACGGAGAGACCACTTATGAAAAAGAACTTGCCGTTATAAACGAGGACGGTACGGTCACAATAGGTGATAAGCATTACGACGTAAAGGAAAACAATTACATCTCAGAGCCGCAGGGACAGGTTTACTCTGAGCAGGCTTATGACGAGCTTGAGGATAAATACAATTCTTTAAAGAAAATGATGCGTATCGGACTTATAATCGCGGTAGTGGTTATAGTCTTGCTTGTCATACTGTTTATTGTTGCGTGCGCCAGAAGACGTGGATTGCCGGAAGAGGAACCGGTGTTTGATTATGATGAAGATGACGAGAATGATGAGGAGGATGACGGATATCATCCTGTCGCACACGACGACATAGAGAGATATGATGACATCGAGGAAGATGAGGATGAAGATTTCGCTTCAGAAGATTATGCGTCAGTCAGCCACGCAGCCGTAAACCACAAGACGGCAGATCCGGATGTCCACTCCGATCACGAAGAAAAGAAGGTGGCAGCAGAGCCGGAAAAAACAGATGAAGATTTGAGCGTGCTTGCCATGAAAGCCCATGAAAAGCTTAAAAAGGGCCGTATTTTTGATACGAGCGACATCGGCGAGGAGATGAAAAGAGCCGAGGAACTCATGGAAAGCAACAAGATAGAAAACACAAAGAATACTATTGATATTATGGATCTCAACGATCTGTAAAGAAGGGGAAGACAATGGATTTTGAATATACTGCCCAGGCAAAGAAAGCTCTGGATCTCTCGAAGCGTATTTCAAAAACGCTTGGACATAATTATGTCGGAACAGAGCATATTCTTTTAGGGCTTGTAAAAGAAGGAGAGGGAGTTGCATCAAAGATTCTTGCAGAGCATGATGTGACATTCAACAAACTAAAAGAACTCATTGAAAATCTTGTAGCGCCGGGAGGGATAACCGTCATGGACAGGGACGGTTATTCGCCAAAGGCGCTCTATGTGCTTGATTGGGCTGCTGAGGAGGCGGCCAACTCCGAGAACGGAAAGATCGGAACAGAGCATATTCTCATCGGAATCCTGAGGGAAACGGACTGTGTCGCATCGAGACTTTTGCATACACTCGGAGTCAACCTCCAAAAAATGTATGCGGATATCTTTATAGCGATGGGAAGAGACCCCAAGACATTACGTGATGATATGTATCAGCGCGGAGGGTCTACGCAGATGCTCGACTCCTATTCGAGAGACCTCACCGAACTTGCGATGATGGGAGAACTCGACCCGGTGGTCGGAAGGGAGAAGGAGATCGAAAGACTCATCCTGATCCTTTCGAGACGAGGGAAAAACAACCCGTGTCTTGTAGGTGAAGCCGGAGTCGGAAAGACGGCGATAGTTGAAGGGCTTGCCCAGAGAATTGCCGATGGTCTGGTGCCGGACTCGGTTCTTGGAAAGAGAGTCGTGACTTTGGATCTGGCAGGCATGGTTGCCGGCTCAAAATACAGAGGAGAGTTCGAGGAGAGGATCAAGCGAATCATCTCCGAGGTCACATCATCCGGAAATGTAATACTGTTTTTGGATGAACTTCACACGATCATAGGAGCCGGTGGGGCTGAGGGAGCTTTGGATGCCTCAAACATTCTCAAGCCGTCTCTTGCAAGAGGAGAGCTTCAGCTTATCGGAGCCACAACCCTCGAGGAGTACAGAAAATACATTGAAAAAGACGCTGCGCTGGAGAGAAGATTCTCGCCTGTGACGGTCGAGGAGCCTACCAAGGAGGAGACAGTAGAAATCCTTCAGGGACTCAGACCTCAGCTTGAGAGACATCACAGCGTTAAGATCTCGGATGAAGCTCTTGTCGCAGCGGTCAAGCTTTCAAAGCGATATATAAATGACAGATTCCTTCCGGACAAGGCAATCGATGTTGTGGATGAGGCGTCTGCCAAAGCCAGACTTGGAAACGACAAGGGAATAAAGGAAGTAGAAGAGCTCAGACGAAAGATCAATGAGCTTGAGACGGAGCTCGAACAGGCAATAATAGACGCTGACGCTGAGCTCGCAAAGAGTCTCCACGAGGAGATTGAGTCGATTGAGAAAAAACAGGACAAACTCAAAAAACGCTACGAATCGGATAAAAAGCGAAGAAGCATTGTGGTGAGTGAGGAAGATATAGCTGACGTTGTTTCGGGATGGACAAAGATTCCTGTAAGCAAACTCACAAAATCCGAGGCAGAGCGCTTAAAGACCCTGGAGAAGACACTTCACAAGAGAGTTATAGGACAGAACGAGGCGGTCGATGCCATAGCCAAGGCAGTCAGACGCGGTCGCGTCGGCATAAAGGCGGAAAACCGTCCGGTTGGGTCATTCCTCTTGCTCGGACCTACGGGAGTCGGAAAGACGGAGATCTCAAAGGCGCTTGCGGAGGCAATGTTCGGGAACGAGGATTCGATAGTACGTGTTGACATGTCAGAGTACATGGAGAAACACAGCGTTTCAAAGATGATCGGGTCACCGCCGGGATATGTCGGATATGAGGAGGGCGGACAGCTCTCTGAGCGCATAAGGAAAAATCCTTATTCGGTCGTATTATTTGATGAGATTGAGAAGGCGCATCCGGATGTGTTCAACATCCTGCTTCAGGTGCTTGACGACGGACATATCACAGATGCTCATGGCAAAAAGATCGATTTTAAGAACACGATCATCATAATGACTTCAAATGCCGGCGCAGCCTCGATAATGACTCCGAAGAATCTTGGATTCTCCGCAGACGATTCAAAAGAGGCAAGTTATGAGAAGATGAAGTCGGGCGTCATGGAAGAGGTAAAACGCACATTTAAGCCCGAGTTTATAAACAGAATTGACGAGATCATAGTCTTCCACTCACTCACGAAGGAAGACATGAAACAGATCGCTGCTCTTATGATAAAAGAATTGAGCGAGCGAGTTAAAAACCAGATGAATATCACGCTCAACATAAAGGCACAGGTAAAGAACTATATAGCCGAAAAGGGCTATGATCCGAAATACGGAGCACGACCTGCCAGACGTGCAGTCAGAACTTATCTCGAAGATAAGCTCTCTGAGGCGATACTAAACGGCGATATAACAAATGGTGACAATGTAGACGTTTCCTTGAAAAAGGATGAGATTATTTTTAAAACCAAATAACAGGAGGAGAAAAAATGGCAGCAGTAAAAGAGTTGATCCGCACAGAATCTGATGGAGGTTTGAGCTTCGGAGATTACGAGTTGGAAGCAAAGTCCAAACTTGATAATTTCAATGCGGACGGCGATCTGTACAAGGTAAAGACATTTAAGGAGATTACAAAACTCGAGAGAAACGGTGGTTTTTTATATGAGTCGGTTCCGGGA
>CAJOQF010000369.1 GCA_905236295.1 uncultured Eubacterium sp.
CATGCTCTCTTGAGATTGATCCTTAAGCTTTTCAAAAAGATTATTCACAGCTAAAGAAGCACCATTCTCTAGTACATAATCGACCATGTCGTAATTAAAGACTTCTATCTGTTTAAACTCGTAATCCTGTAACATAGCATATACTCTTTCAGGGTTACTGATTGTATAGGTATAGTCTCCAACGCTTCTATGATTTCTAATGCCCAGAATGAAGTTCATATCTTCTTTGGTAATACTATTTGGATGGAAGTAATTTATGTAGTTTTCAAAGTTCTCCTCGATATAACCATTTCTCAACATAAATACGAGAAGGTCATTTTCTTTAACATTATCGTCAAGAAAATCTGTACCAAATTCCGCAATGATTTGCTTCATAGAATATGACTTTAACTCATTTATTTTCTTTTCATATTCTTCTACAGCCCGGCGGGAATCATTCTTGCATTTTGCAATCCCTTTCTTTATACGTTCTATCCTTGTAAAATAATCCCCATTTTGTTTAACAACCTCTTCAGGATTACTTATACTTGTGCTACTGCTGTTATTGGGGGTCATCCAATAAACATTCAAATTCTTTTTTAGTAATTCAACATCAAAATCATCCTGCAATACATTCTTTAGTGTGTACTGCTTATTAGCTACATAAACCATATAAACTGCTGATTCAAATTCAGTTAATGAATTGATTAGCGCAAGTTTTAACTCTTTTATGCTTTTAAGAGCCTCATGCTCAATCTCAGCAAGTATCTCTTTCTCGTTTTGTTTTTTCTTATTAATCAGCTCATTCTGCTTAGATATCTGATCTCTTTTATTCTTGAATGCCCTTCTTATTAGACTCGATGCGCTTTCATTCTCTAATTCTGCAAAATCATTTGGATACAGATTTTTATAAATAACCAGAGAAAGCATATTCTCATCTATAAGATTTAACTGTTGTTTTCCCTTTAAAGTATTCTTAAAAACGTTAAACTCATTACAAATACTCATCAAGTCTCGCATATCGCTAATATATGGAGATACTAATGAAATATATTTCTCAGATATATCATATGACGCTACGCCCATTTTTTCACGAAGTATTTCCCCGGAATTAACTGAGCTTATATACGGAACAATAGGTATTATAAAGTCAAAGAACTTTGTACGTTCTCCTGGCTTTTTAAACATATCATCCTTTATAGCATAAACAAATTTTACCGATCCATTTATTTTTTCATTATTATTAATTACACTGTTTAACTCCCTTAAAGCCACAAAAATACTTGAGTTTTCAAATCTATCCAGATCCTCGATAATTACAATTTTCTTTTTTGTGGATTCAAAGAAATATACAATCTCATCCATATTTTTATTAAATATGGATTCTTCACTTGATGCAGCGCTTCCAAGTGTTGCCTTATCTAATATTTTTATCTCTTTAATGCTTCCACTGCGTCTAAACCAGCCAACAACACATGCCAAAACATAAAAAGTAGCTGTCGCTAAAACGCCATATATGAACTGTGTCTTATGCCCACCAAATGCATTGACCCAATCTATAAAACCTTGCGCATTCTTCGGAAATGAAAAATACAAAATCGCTGGGATAATAATTGCCAATGCAACCGCCACCCATATACTCTTCCAATTTTTTCCTACCTGTAATTTTCTATATCGACTTTGCGGAATCCTTTTTCCGTCAACAGAATAAAATAGTTGTTTTAATATAGCAGCCTCAAGTTTTTCTTCATTAATTTTCTTATTGGCATCCTGAATATCAGGCTCGTCATGACCCTCTTCTTTTAAATCGAAAGCAGCTAATGAAATATAGACTACTTCATTAGCTTCATATCTTTTAAGATATGTTTTGATTGCACTACTTTTACCGGAACCATAAGGTCCTGAAACTGCAATATTATGAATATTAGTTTGGGATAAAGCCCACCCTAAAGCTGCCAAATATTCCTCGCCATGGCCGATATCATCTATAGGTGTTAAAGCTTCATATATCCTTCCTGATTCTCTTATGTTTACAGAGTTTACCAGGGATTTCTTATTCTTTTTTCTTTTTATCATTTCAAATACGTTTTTCATACAACCTCCCAAGATAAATCTGTAAATCGTATTAAATCAATGGATGCTTCATAAACCCCCATGATGTCTCAAATGAATCCCAATCTTGCCTTGAATAATTCACACATTCCCCAGCAAGTCTTCCTATCTGCTTATTATTCTTTATTTCTTCTCTCTTATAGGGAACTTTCCGTATTTCGTGTATTTGGTATGCCATTGTCGAGCTCAGCACCTTAAGAATATACTGCGCTACTGGACTATTTAACAGCGCCATTATTTCCATTAAATCTTTTTCATCTTTAAGGAAAATTGAAGATCCTGTCATGTCAAATGTCGCATCCTCAGGTAGCAATCTAAACCCCGTCTCTGCTGATGACAAAAGTGTCCATGTTATCCCCGGTTCATACCATAAATATTCAGGTATAATCCTTGCTGAATTATCTTTCCTGTAATGAAGTCTAGCTTTATCTGTCCAATCAACTACAAAATTTAGATTTCCATACCATTTTCGATATGCACCGCCCTTGGCGTAGAATATATATTTTTTTCCTTTTCCTACCTTTTCATTGCTAACTTCCCATGAAAGTCTCAAAAATCTGTCATTATTTGCAGTTTTGTTTTGGCCATCTGAAATTGAATAATCATAAATTGATTCACTTTTAAATGCCTCTAGAATACTACTTGAAACCCCAAATGCTATCGGAGTCCCTGGAATACTTTTAAAAGAATCAGTATCACAATAATATTTGTAATTACAATCTTTCTGCCTAATTGCTTCTATATACTTTTCTGATTGAATGTCTGCGCCGTAAAAATCACTTAACTTAATATATGTTCCCTTTTCTCCAATAGAATAATTTCCTAGAACAAAAGAACAAATTAGAACATTTGCTGATTCAAAAAAAGCATGATATTCAGGTTGAACTAGAGATTCAATAGTACTATTAACCAATAATTTTGTTCTAAATTTTTCAAATGTTGCAATATACATCCATGTGCTTATGTTAATTATGCCATCAGTATTTCTGCGCTTTTTGATATAAACCAAATCGATGCAGCCTTATTATCAATCATCGCGTCGTTTATCTGAATCGACGCGTCGTTTTAATCAAACGACGCATTGACATGTTATTTTTCTTTTAAGGATATAATCCATTCTCCATTTTTTTGAGCACCTTTTCGAGATAAAATGCCTTTCTCCTTCAAACGATCCATATAATGTCGTATCTGCCATACTGTATAATCAGACTCCGTTGACAATTCTTTTATTGTAATGAAAGAATTCTTCTCAATCCTGTCTATAATATACTTCTCAACATCTGTTAATCCATTTGGTATAGCTATGTCTATTATTTTTTCTGTATTTTCCGTGTGGTTTTCTGTGTTGATTTCTGTGTGGTTTCTGTGTGGTTCTGTGTGGTCATTCAAAAATCGTGGATGAATAGGAATAGTAACACATACCGATTGTCTATCAGCATCAGTTTCAAAAGATGCTGATGGCGAACCATTTTTAGCCAACTCCTCTTGTATTGTAGGAATCCCAGTGCAATGCCCCTCGCAAAGTTCCAGTTCATGAAGGAATTCCCCTAGACGTCTATTTCTGTAATATCGTGATCTAAATCTTTTTCCCTCTTTTATTGATTCATCTGAAACAGACCTATCTATACCCGGACAATTTATAATTCTTATACATTGTGGTTCTATTTCAATAGTAACTGGTTCATGCTTCATATAATCTCTGTGGTAAAAAGCATTAACTACAGCTTCCTCTAAGGCATTATATGGGTAACTTACACTTGTAACCGTCTCCATCTGATTAGGAATTTTATCTACAATGCTTTCAATTGCTAAATCCTGAATTCTTTCCAGTGTACGCCTTATAATTTGTGGAACTGTACCTTTTATTGGTGGAATTTCAATAAAACTATTTGGATTCTTTATACTACCCTCAGGAAACTTTACAATATCCACTTCCATGTATGGAAAAAATCTATCTGGTGTATCGCAAAACATCATTAGTGCAACATTTCTTATTCTATGCATTTCCTTGGGGCCGGATAATAACTGCATTTCATCTAATATTTCCTCAACACCTCTGCTTCTAACCTGACTTGCAAGCTTGCTTCCTGTTGCTTTCAAATGCTCTGTCAGAAGAATCTCTGATATATCCTCAAACCGCGCATTAGGGTTTCCTGTCATATCAAACGGCACACTCGCCGCCATTGCATACAAATCTCGTTCCTGTTCTGGTGTTGCAACCACCGAATTAGAATTATATCTTATCCTAACTTTATGCTCTTTGTCCTTCTTAGAGGTGACACTGTCACCTACTTTGTATGGTCTCTCGCTTCCTGTAGGAACCCATATAGCTAATATCTTCTTACCATCAACCTCTTCAACAGAAGTTTGAGCTGAGTATGCTGGAATAATCTTTTTATCATATCCCACCATTTCTTTATGGATTGAATCAATAAGATCATCAGATATACCTAATACTGGGCGTTGTGCAATACCATTCTTTTCCCTTACCCCCACTATAATATAACCACCGCCTTGGCTATCAAAATCATTTGCAAAAGCACATATCGTACGATAGATATCATCTGGATTCCAACCTTCTTTAAATTCAATGCGATTGCTTTCTATTCTCTCTTTATTCAATAGAGTTTCTATATTCAGCTCTAACTGCATGTTAAATCTCCCATTCATTTGGTAATTAATTTATAAACATCTATTATGCTTTAATTTTTCTTGAAGTCCTTAAACTTCTTGTCATCCATCATGATAGCTTTGCTGTCGGCAAGAACTTCATAAAGCTTGCCATCAGTTCCAAGCTGTACCTTCTTATAGTTATACTTAACGCCATCATCAAGATCTAGCTCAGTTCTTGCAAGTGCCAAGTGACCAATCTTTTCATCATAATCATGGCATTCCTTGAGCTGCTTCTGAAGCTTTTCTTTACGCCTTGTTGCAGCTCC
>CAJOQF010000370.1 GCA_905236295.1 uncultured Eubacterium sp.
CTCGCAATATTTTACCCAGCCCGGTGAACATGATGTAATCATCGGTAAAACGCCACCGTTTTGAATTCGCTCAATAAGCTCGTTTGCCTCTTCCATAATGGTAAGGTCAGCTGAGAATACAGTGTCAAACACGCGGTCAAACCCTATCTTTCTGAGAGCTGCCGCAAGTTTTCCCTTAGTTCCGGAACCGACAGGATAACCAAACGCCTCTGCGATTCCCGCTCTCACTGACGGTGCTGCCTGAATTACAACATACTTGTCAGGATCCTTGATCAGACTTAACACTTCATCTACATCATCACGCTCATACAGTGCGCCAACCGGGCATACAGTAATACACTGACCGCAGCCAACGCAGCCGCTCTCTATAAGATTGTTACCCTTTGAAGGAACAACCCTGGCGTCCTGACCGCTGCCTTCCATTTTGATGGCTCCTATTCCCTGCAATTTCTCACAGGCTGCAACACATCTTCCGCAGCGAATACATTTGTTGTCATCTCTTACTATGATCCCATCTTCTCTTACCGGAACGGTTTCGATCTTGTCCTGCTCGGGATTTTTTGTCATTCTAAGCTTATGCTGTACATCCTGAAGCTCACAGTTTCCTGTTCTCCTGCAGTGTCTGCAATCCCTGTCGTGGTGATCAAGTATTTCCTTTAACGCCTTCTTCTGCTGATCACGCACCAGCGTCGAATCCGTGATGATCTTCATTCCGTAACCGACAACGGTCTCTGCCGCATTCACAACGCCCTGCCCCTGAACTTCAACTATACAGAGCCCGCTGTCATCCTTCTCCTGAACACCCTTTAGATACTGCAGTGAGAGAACCTCTGTGTCATACTGTGTTCTGGCGTATTTGTCCTCACTAGCCGCTTCCAAAATGGTCGCGCCCTCTCTTGCAGTTACAGGATGTCCGTTAAACATAATCTCCAACATTACTACCTCTACCTCCTAAAACTGTTCATAAATTATATGTTCCGTATTTTTATCTCTTTCCGACAAACTTGTCGTTTGAAAGGATCATCATAACAAGACCGATAACGAGCACAACGATATCGAAGATAAACATTGTCGACGGATTGCCGAAAAAGCCTGTCATCATAACACCGACTCCGGCAAATATCTCAAAGATCGTTCCGATCACACGATATGCCGCCGTATAATCCCATCTGCCGTATTTTGTCGCAACATAGGACGGAAGAAGGTTGCAAAGCGCTCCCTGTGCCGCAAAGATCACGATTCCCTATATCCAGCAAAATACCGGCGAATTCGGCATAAACAGTGTGCAGATAAATCCTATGGTTATGCAGATAAAGTAGATTATAAAAGCTTTCTTTGTTCCCATTTTCTGATCTATAACGCCGAAAAGGAAGCTTCCGATTATACCGCATACACCTCCGACCGCGAATATCATAGTCGCAAATCCCGGCTCATATCCGTACCCAATCATTGTCGGGATTGCTGATGCTATGTAACTCATAACTGCCATGAACGCAAAGCCTGCGCCAAAAGCCATAAACCAGGTTGTCGGATCCTTTGCCAGCTTTCCGAGGGTGAACGGGCTCTTGTAGTTTTTCATTTCCTCTGCTATCTTTGCCCCGTCAACCGCAAACTCCGGATCCCCGTCCGGATACTCTCCTGCTTCCTCCGGAGTGTTCTTTACGCACAGGAGTGTGATCACCGCAACGATCGCTATTATGACTGCGATCACTGCCATACCTCCGCCAAGTCCAAGTGCTCCGAGAAGCTTCGGCATCATCGGTACATATACGACGTTCATAAGGATGATCCCCATCGTTGTAAATCCGAGCACCACTCCCTTTTTGGTCGGCCACCAGTTTGCGGTAAGTCCCATTCCTCCGTTCTTCTCATAAGCACCGCCAAGTATTCCGAGCGCGATGATCACAACAAGATAAATCGGTAAACTCTGGGTAAATCCGAAAACCAGAACCAATGCCGCTGAAGCAAAAAGGGTGATTGCCATAAGCATCTTTGCTCCGAGCCTCCTCATCGCTCCGGCAAAGATCAGGATGCCTACACCCTTGAGTGCACAACTGATGCCGGATACGATATTGATTAGGTTGATATCCCAGTTTCTCATCTCTGCGAACATAGGGAATACAGTATTGTTGTTTCCACCTATGATACTTGTGCCGACCAGGAAAATGATCGCTGTATAGATCATTATTCCGACCTGTTTCGGTCCATGCCAACTATGTTTCTTTGTTTCCATGTTTTTTCTAATCCTCCTACTTATCATTTTTATTACCCTGAAAACAAACTAAAGATCAGCTTATACTCTCCACCTCCCCGCCTTTTCTTTTGTAACCGCTTAACTTTATGTGTATTCTATAAATAAAATCTATATTGCAGTTTGTACACTGCCGACGAAAATATCATGGGATTTTCGTTAAATTTGACATAACACCTTGTTCTTTTGCGTTTCGTAGGACAATATAAGATGTATCCTCTCCTTATAGTTTTTAAAATCTTCACACTGAGTGATCTCGTAGATCTTTTTCAGACGGTAAATAAGAGAGGTTCGATGCATACACATGGCCTCCGAAGTCTCCTTGGTATTACTTCCATGAATCAGATACATATATAATGTGTAGGCTAGATTTGAGTTGTTTTGCTTATCATAGTTGATAAGCGCCTTCATCTTAGGATGGCAGAATACATCCCCCGACTCTTTTTGAAGAAAGATATTTGTAATATGTTCTATACAATAGTTTTCATATAAAAAGACCGCCGGACAATCTGTATCTTCACTGCCAAGTTCAATAGCTCTTATCGCCTGCTGGTAGTAATCCGCGAGATGAGTTATATCATCAAAGGCATTGCTTACTCCGGCGAATATATCATTGTTTTTACAGATCTCATTTATCTCTGCAATATACTCAGATGATAAAAACGCATGATTTTGTATCTGGAATACAACAATGATCTGCCCGTTGTATATCAGCGTCTTTGAACTCGGAAAATGCCGTTCAAATATATTTCTGATATGCGGTGCATTTATCACCATTGAGCTGCAGGTCGGAACTACAACCATACAGAACAGGTTGCCGCTAAAATCATTCTTTATATAATTGATATTGTTTTTTAGCGCATGTTCTTTTACAAACTTCCCCTCAATGAGATCCCTGAAGAAAAACTCGTAATTAAAACCTTTTGAATTGCGAATGAATGAATCGCTATTCATTCGCTGATCGACAAACATTTTAAAGGTGATCATAAGCTGGTGATCCACCGGCTCTATAGGTTTATTAACAGCCAGCAAAACGATATGTCCAAGATCTCTTTGTGTACTGATAGCACATAAAAGTTGATCCCGTCCAAGCTCCTCATTAAACTGTTGTATTGGAATGTCACTGTTCTTTACCCGATTGTGAATATGATTGTTTCGATTTGCCATCTCAAACTCTTTATCAGAAAAACGATGATGATTTAAAAGACTTTCCGGCACTTCATCCGGATCTATTTGATCAATATTAGACGCTATCAGATTATAATTCGTATCAAACACAAACAGTGGATTCCCGAACGACGGATATGCATAATCCACTGCATCCTGAATACTCTTATAAGAAAACAAAAACTCAAGAAGAGTCTGTCCAAACATCCCCGCTCCGCAATGCATATTAAAGTATTCATGCAAAATAAAACTGATCTTCTCCGTGCTCTCGTGCGACACCACAAGCAAGCTCAGATTTTCGGGAAATTCCATTGCAACCGCCCGAGGATCAAAAATGGGAGGTGC
>CAJOQF010000371.1 GCA_905236295.1 uncultured Eubacterium sp.
CTTCTACAAGGTGGAAGTTAGTTTTACAAAGTGGAATTAGCTTTTAACCTTAAGTGACCGAATTATCATCCAAGAGATGCTAGAGCGAAGAGAAAGCCTTAGATCTATAGCTAAACGCCTTGAAAAATCAACATCATCTATTAGTCGAGAAGTTAAGCGAAATCGCTATAAACAAAGCAAAAAGAATTTAATGATATCATGTACCAAGCATTCTACTTGTCAAATAACGCATGTATGTGGTGATTCAGACTGTCGAAGATACTGTGTTCGCTGCATCGAAGTCTGTGACAGCGATAGGTGCCCCGAATATAATCCGGATCTTTGCTACTACCACTCTCATGCTCCCTTTGTATGTAATGGCTGTGAAATGGAACGAAGACATCTTTGTCGTCAAGAATGCTATTATTATGACGCAAAATTGGCTCAATCTACTTATGAAAAGACTCTAAGCGATTCTCGTTGTGGAGTTTCTTTGACAGCTCGGAACATTGATTTGCCAAGGAAAATGCACTTTAAGAAAAGATATAGTCATGACCATAATGCAAGGTCTATGCAAAGTTTCTGCGAAGGCAGAACTTATTCTGATTATAAAGACTTTAATCGCATTTTAGTACTGACAGTAATTTGCCTCTGTCAAGCAAATTACTATTAGTCACATTTCGCGCAATGACGTCTTCAATATTTCCTATTTGTCCGATCAACCCCTCGTCCGTTCTGCATCCGACTATAGATTGTAAATGTTCAGACAATGCCTGGTATGCATCATATACCTTAATTAAGTCTACCATATCCTTATATTCCATTGCTGTCCCTCCTTTGAAGAAAAAAGAAGACCCGCCCAGAATGGACGAGCCTGTGTACGTCACGTTTTACATACGTGTGTGGGGTTTTTACTTGTATATATTAACATGCAAACATGCAAGGTGTTTATAAACTGGGATAATACTCTTCAAATCCAGACCGTCTCATCTCATTATATCTGGCATTTGCTTCCTCTGTTGCCTTCTGTTCTTTCCACGCTGCAACGTCGCTGCAAATTGCTAACATCTTATCCACCACAAGCTCTACGCTTTTGGGTTTTACGTTATACAGATATGCTGTCATTCGAGATATTGCCTTAGGGCTTCCGAGATTCTTTGCTATCTCGTTTCCGAGTTCTTCAGGAAATCCAAGGCTTATAATGGCACTTATTAGTTCATTTTTGCTCTGTATCCATTCTTCCGTTCTCACGTTAAAACCTCATGCCACATTTGGGTCAATACTCAAAATCTTCCGCTGTCTGATATCCACAGTTTCTGCATCTTTTAGCATAAATATTCCAACCGCCGTTAGAAACTCTCTTTAAATGCTCTGGTCGTATATCTATCTGCTCACCGCGTGCTATCTTCTTTCCTATCTCAGGATCAAGCTCATATATGGCGTTACAACAGCTCATACGAACATAATAGTGTCTGTTCCATTTAAAACACGGAATAAAGAACAATGATAAGGCCATATATGTCATAAACACCTGATAACGCCCGTATTTTCCACAATTATCACAGATAACGGTCTGAGTAAAATCTAAATCTCTCCTGCCATCTGTGATTCCAATTATAAAAAACATATCCTATCGCTTCAAAGCTTCTATAAAGTAATCTTTCTTATCCAAACGAGTATGTTCTGATATGGTTACTTATATCAGCGCCATCCTCAATATACTTCAATAAAATCTTTGCACATGCTCGGCTGTCGCTTGCCGCCTGATGATGATCGAGATCAATGTCATAATGAGTGCAAAGTGCATCAAGCTTATGGCTCATATTTGGGAGCACTCGTTTTCCCATTTGAACCGTACAGATATAACGAACATACGGCTTCCATTCAATCTCATAACCGGATAAACATTTCTTTAGCACACCCAGATCAAACACAGCATTGTGTGCCACAATAAGCCCACTTGACATCACAGGTTCTATCTGTTCCCAAATCTCAGGGAAAGTCGGTGCGTTCCAAACGGTCTCTTCATTTATTCCCGTAAGCTTCGTGTTGAAATAGTCAAAACTGGTCTCCGGGTCTACAAGCGAATAATATTCTTCTGTGATGATTCCGTCTTCTATCACCGTAATGCCTATGGCACTCATTCTGTTGTTATCCCGGTTCGGAGTCTCTACATCAAACGCAATAAACCTTTTCATACTGTTTTACTATCAAACCTATCATTAATTGTATCTTTATCGAATTTTATGGTATTTCAGAGATTTATTATCTCCGCCTCAAAATCGATTTGCAATTTCCTTAATGGTTTGCCACTGCCGTCATTAGTTCATTTTTACTTGTATGCATATTGTTGTAAGTTGGCCTTATACCGTTCCCACGTATCGTCATCTATGCCGCGCTTTTCCCAACTATTATGCAGTTTTGTAACGAGCTCAGGGCGTGAATCAAAATATTCTACAATCTCCTTCTTTGAGACTTCATTTAAGATCGTAAGCTTATCCGTGACCCACCCATGCTCGGTGTTTTGCCGACAAGCACCCTCTGCTTTTACGCGAAACAGATGATATGTAGGGTAAGATGCATCTTTTAGTGCATCGCCTTATATCCATACATATATACAAAGGCTGCTTGACAACACTATGATAACGTATTGCATAAACACGGATATCACCATTTAATTAAGGAACTGCAATATTTAGTACGTAATACAGGACATAGTATAAAAATGCAAAGAACGAATCATTAATGAAGGTGAAGAAGTTTTTGTAATAAAAGCGCCGGTCTAGATGAAGAGCAGTTTGAAACGTTATCTCTAATAAAGCCCAATTAATCAACGCCATCCCTACTAGTTTTATTAGTCATGTTAGTTCTATTAGTATCGCAGCTCATCTGTTATAATCATCAGATGGAATATTACGTTCCTCTCCTACATGGACTATTAGTTTTAGCCCATATTTTTGAGCCACATACATTCTATGATTACCGTTTGTTGTCACAATATATTTATTATCAGAGAATTTAGCAACATTTATCCAGCAATCAGGATCAAAAAATGCCCTAAAGTGCTCATAGAACTCATGATCCTCAATAAGCCCCTCCATGTCCTGGTTTTTTTCATATGCATTTATAATCGGCTGATCTTTTTCCAAAAACCGTCTGTATCTTTCCTCAGAAGCTTTACCGTATTTATCGAAGGAGATCTTATCTTCTACCACCATTTTCTCTGGAGTAATGACCTCAAAATAATCGGTTATGACACATCTTCCTTTAAGTTTCTCCTGTAGCTTATCAATGATCATATTATGCAGTGTTCCGTCCATTAGCCCCGCTCTGGCATCCTCTTTGCTGATATTTAAATTTTTCAGCTTATCATAATATTTTTCAAGATCATTTTTCAGTTTATCATAGCAAGTGCGACACAATTCCCAATTTGGATATATTTTTTTACTCAATGCAACCGTCACTTCTTTATTATATCCAAAACGTTTCATGGCACATATGCGGTGTTTACCTTCGTCTACAAGAATCTTCCCATCACACAAACGCCCAGTCAATGTCTCGTTAGATCTGCTCATATCGAAACCATGCTCTTGGATACTCAAATAGTTCTCATAGCATTTATGTCTCTTACATTTATCGATAAAGAAAGGCAATGCTGTCGTTTGATTCAACAATTGTTCAAGGCTTATAATGAAAATATTACTGTAATTGAGAGTGCATTGATGTTGATAAAGTGTATAGAGCGGACACCCACCGCATTTGCCACCCCCGAGCATCTCCGGATATACAAACTCATCAATAGTAGCATTATACCTGCCACCGCTGCTCTCCCTTACACTCTCAACGTCATCTACTATCTCGAATCTATCAACATTATTATACCCGCAAAATATAATGTATTCCCAAAAAAGAATTCGTATAATCTTTACACATATCCCCGGAAATATCTCTATATATTTTTTTGGGTTTGGTGAAAAGATTAATGCTCCAATAATGTCACGAATTCTATATCCTTTGTCTTGAAATATAATGATCTTATGCGACGGCTTTTGGGACGGAATTAAAATTTTTTCTTTCCAGTATTTCGAATTTTTTATAGTGCAGCTCCTCCTCACCATTTAAGACTACGTTATTATCTTATTGTACAACTTTATTTTCAAAAATATAAGCCTATTGTTGACGCAAATCTGAGCTTTCCCCAGCGCAATAGTCTGACGTTTACTATAATTTCTAAATATTGTCGCACAGTTTGTTATTGTAGAGTTATCAAACACTTAAATGTGTAAAATTGTTAAATTTAAGGAGGAAAAGACGAATGAAGGGAACATTCAAGAAA
>CAJOQF010000372.1 GCA_905236295.1 uncultured Eubacterium sp.
CAAACATGAGCATATCTGCGAATGTTTGTGACAACGACGCAGTCGTTGGCTGTATCATCATCACCCACTCACATGAGCAAGTAGCGAAGCGGATTGCGAATGTGTGCTGATTACTATTGTGCTTGCTCAAATAGCTATAGACTTTAAGCGATAAACAAACATGAGCATTCCTGCGAATGTGAGCACAACACCACCCTCAGATCCAATATTATGAGCAGAGAAAAAGATTATTTTGAAGATAAACTGAATATAATAATTGTGGGCTGCGGCAAGATTGGCACAACCCTCATCGATCTGCTTTGCAGCGAGGGTCACAATATCACCATCATCGACAAACACCAGGAACGCATCCAGAGAGTTACTGATCTGTATGATATCCTGGGAATTGTCGGAAACGGCGCAACCTACAGCACGCTTCATGAGGCAGGCATCGAAGATGCCGACCTTATGATTTCGGTAACACAGTCAGATGAGCTGAACCTGCTCTGCTGCACTATCGCAAAGCAGTTCGGCGACTGTCACACCATCGCCCGCGTCCGTTCGCCCGAATACTCTCAGGAAGTTCACTACCTGAAAGAAAAACTGGGACTCGATCTGATAATCAATCCCGAGGGTGACGCTGCGTTGGAAGCCTCGCGCATACTCTACCTTCCTGCCACACTGGAGGAGAATCCGTTTGCGCACGGTCAGGGCACAATTATAAATACTAAGATTACGAAATCAAACATCCTCAATGGATTAACTATAGAAGAATTCGGGAAAAAAGGACCTAAGGATATGCTCATCTGCATGGTCGAGCGGAACGGCGATGTAATGATTCCGACAGCCGATCTGAAAATGCAGGAAAACGATGTAATTTCATTTTCCTGTGCAAGAGATGCTGCAAAAAACTTCTTAAAGTACCTTGGAATCAACACAAAAAGAGTTGCAGACTGCCTGCTGATCGGAGGGTCGAGACTCAGTTATTACCTTGCAAAACAACTTCTTGCAATGGGAGTTGATGTCAAGATTATCGAGCGCGACAGAAAAAGATGTGAGGAACTCGCAAAGGAACTTCCGAAGGCAATTATTATTAACGGTGACGGCACTGACCGCGCTTTATTAAATGAGGAAGGGGTTAAAAAGGTAGAGTCATTTGTATCTCTCATAGGAATTGACGAGGAAAACATCCTACTCACCCTTTTCGTAAAACAGATTTCAAACGCAAAAGTTATTACAAAGATTAACAGATACCAGTTTCCGGAGGTATTAAACAGTTTGGATCTCGGCAGTATAATTAACCCGCGAGAGATGGCAGCCGAGTCCATCACTGCATATGTAAGAGCTCTTTACAACACAAAGGATTCAGACATAGAAACACTCTATCATATGTACCATCACCGGGTTGAAGCGATAGAATTTCGTGTAAGAGAGGAATCAGTTATAACCAACGTACCCCTCTCTAATATGAACCTGAAAAAAGATTTGTTAATAGCCTTTATAAACAGGGGTGACCGCATCATAATCCCTAAAGGTTCCGATGAGATACATCCGGGTGATACCGTAGTTATAATCACTACCACTACAGGGTTTAAAAGCATAGAGGATATACTTCGATGAATAAAGCTATTATAATGTTCATACTCGGATGGATAATGACAATCGAAGGCTTTTTGCTCTTTTTACCGTTTATAATCGATCTCATATATCAGGAACATGTCGGAAATATTTATCTCGTCACCGCTATAATCACTCTGGCTGCCGGACTTATTATTATAAAGATAAAGCCAAAGACGACCGTTTTCTATTTAAAGGAAGGTTGTGTAGCAACGGCTCTATCCTGGATAGTAATAAGCTTCATCGGTGCCATTCCGCTTTTTGCGACAGGAGACATACCGTCATTTACGGACGCACTCTTTGAGACCGTCTCCGGTTTTACGACCACCGGAGCCACTATACTGGTAGAAGTCGAAAAGCTGTCCCACGCCGCTCTCTTTTGGAGAAGCCTTACACATTGGATCGGCGGTATGGGCGTATTGATGTTTTTGCTTACAGTGCTCCCACTCACCGGTGGCTCCACTACCAACCTTATGCGAGCAGAGACTCCCGGTCCGGTTTCGGATAAATTTGCGCCGAAAATGAAGACAACCGCCCGGATCCTTTACCTGATATATATTTCGTTCACGGTAATCGAGCTTTTTATTTTGCGTATAGCGGGTATGCCGTTATTCGATGCGATAACCACATCATTTTCAAATGCGGCAACCGGAGGATTGGCAGTAAAAACCAGCAGCATGGCATCATACTCGCCCACAGTACAGTGGATCGTGGTTGTGTTCATGGTTCTGTTTGCCATAAACTTCAACGTCTTCTACCTGATAATTTTCGGGCAGATAAAGAAGGCTCTCTCGAATGAACAGCTTCGTTGGTTTTTGGGGATCATTGGTATATCCGTTGCAATTATTATAGCTGACTTTATCAGATTGGGGCTGGTCACAGTCGCTTCATTCAGAGAAATATTTTTCTCGGTCACATCCGTCATCTCGACGACAGGATTTGCGGTGGCCGATTACAATCTGTGGCCCGACACAGCACGGGTAGTTTTGGTTATTCTGATGTTTATCGGGGGATGCGCGGGCTCAACCAGCGGTGGAATCCTCAAGATTTCCAGAGTGATCATTATCGTAAAAACAATCTTTCGCGAACTGTACACATACATACATCCGCGAGGCGTAAAATACATAAAATCAGAAGACAAAACCATCACCACTGATGTTGTACGATCCGTACACGTTTACTTTACGACATATTTGCTTATAACGATTATTTCACTTCTGATCGTTTCCGCAGATGAGTTCGACCTTGTCTCGACGGTAACGAGTGTGTTTGCAACAACAAACAATATCGGGCCGGGACTCGGAGTAGTAGGACCGATGGGCAATTACAGCCAGTTTTCAATACTGTCGAAAATTGTCTTCATGTTTGATATGATGTTTGGAAGGCTTGAAATATTCCCGCTGTTGATACTCTTCACTCCGGGAACATGGAAGAAAACCTTCCGTCACAAATAAACTAAGGAAAAATGATATGAATATAATTATAGTCGGATGCGGCAAAATAGGTACCGCACTCGCAATGTATCTCTCAAAAGAGAACCACAACATAACTGTGATCGACAAGAGCAGACGTGCTCTCGAAAATGTTGTAAACAGCTATGATGCTGTAGGATATGAAGGTAACGGTGCCAGCGCTTCTCTGTTAAAAAAGGCAGATATTCAAAACGCAGATCTTCTGATCGCAATGACCGGAAATGACGAGTTGAATGTAATGTGCTGTCTGGTCGCACGAAAGATCGGACACTGCCGCACCATCGCCAGGGTTACTAATCCCGATTACCAGAACGAGCTCGGCATACTGAAAGAGGAACTCGGACTTGCGCTTGTTGTAAACCCGGACTCCATGGTCGCAGGTGAGATTGCCCGTCTCATTAGAAAACCGTTCGTAAACAGAATTGACGTTTTTGCAGGCGGTCGCGCGGAGCTACTCACCTATCGTCTCGACGGAGACCACAAGTGGAACGGCATGCGAATAATAGATCTCGCCCGCTCCGTAAATATGCGTTTCCTCATCTGTGCCATTGAGCGCAACAACGAAGTCATCATACCAAACGGCGATTTTATATTGCAGGAAAACGATCTCATCTCCTGTCTTGTCGCAGGAAACAACGAGGATAGATTTTCACACGAACTCAGGATGAAACGTCACAAAGTTACAAACTGTATGATTGCGGGTGGCGGAGATATCGCTTTCTATCTGGCGAAGAACCTCCAGAAAAGGAGACTTGGCGTCACCATAATAGAAAAATCCGAAAGCCGCAGCGAATTCTTAAGTAACGAGCTTGACGATGTCCTTATCATAAACGAGGATGTTATCAATACAGACATTCTCGAGGAGGAAGGCATAAAAAAAGCGGATGCTTTCGTCGCATTGACCAACACCGACGATACCAATATTTTGCTTGCCATGTATGCCGCCTCACATTCGAACGCAAAGTGTATATACAAACAAAACCGAAGACTCTACGGAGATATTACAAAGGGCTTAAATCTCGGAAGTGTTGTCAGTACCCCTGAGATAGTTTCAGATAATATCATAAGCTACGTGAGAGCCATGAATGCCACAAAGGGCAACAACATCGAGACTCTGTACAAAATATTGGACAGCAGAGCCGAGGCGCTGGAGTTTATCATAAATGATGATATGCCCCATCTCGGACAACCTCTGTCTCAGTTGCATATAAGGGACGGCATCCTGATCGCATGCATAATCAGAGGTGGCACTGTCGAGATACCGAACGGTTCCAGCGTGGTTAAAAAAGGTGATCGCGTCATTGTAGTCACAACCAAAACCGGACTGCATGACATTTCAAATATTTTTGTTGGAGTATAGTACAAAGTGAATTACAGAGCAATCTTTAATATATTGGGATCGGTTCTGCTCATAGAGGCGGGACTTCTGATGATTCCGATTATAGTGGCCGGCATCTACCAGGAATCTGCCGGAATATATTTCCTTATAACCGGCGCAATCTGCGCGGCATTGGGACTTATACTGAAACTTGTAACAAAACGCAACCATAACTTCTATGCAAAGGAAGGCTTTTTCATGGTTGCATTGAGCTGGATAGTAATCAGTATATTCGGTGCGCTTCCGTTCTTTTTATCCGGATACATTCCGTCATACATTGACGCGCTCTTTGAGACAATTTCCGGATTTACCACCACCGGAGCCACCATACTGACAGACGTGGAGGTTCTCCCCAAATGTCTGCTGTTTTGGCGAAGTCTTACGCATTGGATCGGCGGAATGGGAATCCTCGTGTTCATCGTTGCCATCCTTCCGTCTGCGGGCGGAGACAACATGCACCTTATGCGCGTGGAAAGTCCGGGGCCTTCAGTCGACAAGCTTGTTCCAAAGGCAAAACACACCGCATTCATTCTCTATGGAATATATGTGCTCTTGTCTCTGATGATGTTTATAAGCGTAATCCTTGGTGGAATGTCGGTATTTGATGCACTCACCACTACATTCGCGACTGCCGGTACAGGCGGTTTCGGAAATTACAACTCAAGCATGGCTGACTACTCTGCCACCCTACAATGGATCATCGGCGTGTTCATGGTAATGTTCGGAATCAACTTTAATATGTACTTCCTTATCCTTGCCGGAAAGCTGAAGGAAGGATTCAAGATCACCGAGATCCGAAGATACCTTGAAATAATCGGAGTTGCAACACTTCTTATCGTCCTTTGCACACACAACATGTTTGACAGCCTGGGAGACGCCATAAGAAACGTGTTCTTCTCGGTGGCATCCGTTATAACCACAACAGGCTTTGCGACAACCGATTTCAATCTCTGGCCAATGTTTGCCAAAGCGATTATCGTCGTCCTAATGCTTATCGGAGCCTGCGCAGGCTCGACCGGAGGCGGTATCAAAGTCTCGAGAGTGATTCTCGCGGTCAGGATGATAAAAGAACAGATCAGAGCTTTTATCCACCCGCATGTAGCACGCTCCACAAAGCTTGACGGAAATGTCGTTTCCAAAGACGTCAGATTGTCTCTCAGTGCATTTTTCATGCTCTATCTCATTCTGATGTTTGGATCGTTTATCATAGTGTCTATTGACAATTTTGATTTTGAAACCAGCTTTACCTCGGTTGCCACCTGTATAAGTAATGTCGGTCCGGGACTTTCAAAAGTCGGTCCAAGCGGAAACTTTGCCGGCTTTTCAATTCTGAGCAAATTTGTTTTGATGTTTGATATGCTTGCCGGAAGACTTGAGCTCTTCCCGATCCTCATGCTGTTCTCACTCAGAACGTGGCGCAGAAGATAACAGGAAGTAATAGTTATGAATTGATTTCGGGTCTGATCTTTTAAAGGTACAGTTCCCACCAAATAGGAGAATATATTTATGAAGCTTATCTCATGGAATGTAAACGGAATACGCGCATGCGTTCAGAAAGGTTTTTTGGACAGTTTCAACAGCCTGGATGCTGATATTTTCTGCATTCAGGAGAGCAAACTGCAGGCAGGACAGATTGACCTTGAGACTCCCGGCTATCATCAGTATTGGAACTATGCCGAGCGAAAAGGGTACTCGGGAACAGCAGTTTTTTCAAAGAAAGAACCGTTAAATGTCACCTACGGGATCGGCATTGCGGAGCATGACACCGAAGGGCGCGTCATTACCCTCGAATTCGAAGATTTTTACTTTATCTGCTGCTACACCCCCAACTCAGGTTCCGAGTTAAAACGACTTGACTACCGCATGACATGGGAGGATGCTTTCAGAGAATATCTTCTTGGACTGGATCAAAAAAAGCCGCTCATCCTCTGCGGCGACCTGAATGTCGCACACAAGGAGATCGACTTGAAAAATCCAAAAACCAATCACAAGAATGCCGGCTTCACCGACGAAGAGCGTGAAAAAATGTCCATTTTATTGGACTCAGGTTTCACCGATACATTCAGGCATTTCTACCCTGACCTTGAGCAGGTTTATTCCTGGTGGTCTTACCGCTTTAAAGCCCGCGAGAAAAATTCCGGCTGGCGCATAGACTATTTCCTAACCTCAAACCGTCTCGACGATAAACTTGTCGACGCCAGGATTCACACCGACATTTTCGGCAGCGACCACTGCCCTGTCGAGCTGGAGATAAATCTGTGATAGTATACAACTACAACCGAATATTGATTAGCGGATTATGTCCGTATTATGCAATCTCTATTTTTTCTATGAGGGCTTCTTGAAGTATCTTTGATAAGCTATAGTTTCTCTTGTCAGCTTCCTGTGCAAGCCATGCCGGAATAGATAGCATTTTCTTTACAGCTCTTGTGTCTCTGTGATATTTGTTGACATCTGTGGATATATAGGTTTTCTCAGTCCCTTGTTCCTGTACGATGTCGTCAATTTTTGATGCGTTTGGTATTTCTTCGTTTTGTTCCATCTTTACGGCGATAAACGCTCCTAATACCTCTGTTGCATTTTCCATTAGTTCCTCTATGCTATCGCCATCCGTATAGCACCCCGGAAGATCCGGAAATTCAATCCAAAAGCCATCGTCATCATTATGTATTATTGCCGGATATACTTTAATCATTGTATTTCTCCTTTCCTCGGGGCTGTTATTTCATCCCCGTATCTTTCATTATCCTGTTTAGCAAGCCCTTTTTTATGCTTTTGCTTCCGTGAACAGGAACGCTTACTGTTTGGCTGTCTTTTTTCATTATGTGGTGGCTTCCTTCGTTTCTGACTTCCACCCAGCCGTTCTTTTCAAGAAGTTTTATGAGTTCTTTGCCGTTCATGTCCATTTGGCTTACCTCCTTACAATGATATCGTATTATATAATTTATATAATGTCAATGCTCAATTATATAATTTATATATTATTCGATTGTCAAGGTGCTGTTGTTATGACCGTCGTTATGTTAGCATTCTCTTTTTTAGATAAAAGGACAGACTTAACCGGTCGGTCAAGTCTGTCCCTATAGGAGACACCAATATGTCCCCTTACTTTTTCAATTAACTCTTCAGACGTATTTTTGTCGATAAAATTAGTGGCATTTATAGCATCCACCAGTAGTTTTGCCTCTGCATAAGACAACAAAAACTATCGTAGAAATAAACATTTTCTTTCCCACATCTGGCGACATTAATATTTGTTTCCGCAAATTTGCGTAAATAACCCCGAGGAGTTACATATCTCCTCGGGGGTTCTGCGTTTCTGTTTTTTATTTCCTCTTACACCTCAAAAATGAGATCTCCATACGACGGCATCGGCCATCTGTCTTTGTCAATGATCATCTCGAGTTTATCGATAGGTGTTCTGAGGGTGTCCATAGCTGTCTTGACTTCGTCTCTGTAGTAGACAGCCTTGTCGCGTCCATCTTCCATGGCAGCGGCTTTTTCCGTAACCTCTGTAAGTTTGTCGAGGGCATCCTGAGAATCCTTGAGCAGTTTGGATATCATGTCAAGATGGCTGGTCTGTACGGAAACATCTGCTGAAGGAGATGCCTCGCGAACCTTGATGATTGAGTCAGCTATCTCTATAGTCGCTCCAACGACTGCCGGGATAATAAACTTGGATGCGATGTCGATCGCTGCGCGAGCCTCGATGTTGATGGCTTTTGCGTAGCTCTCGTATGAGATTTCCTCTCTCGCCTCAAGCTCTGCT
Organism: uncultured Eubacterium sp.; assembly: GCA_905236295.1. GTDB lineage: Bacteria > Bacillota > Clostridia > Lachnospirales > Lachnospiraceae > Eubacterium_C. The sequence goes on from CAJOQF010000372.1 coordinate 8,216, forward strand.
CTGGTGAATACGCCAAAGCGCTCGAACATTGCAATAGTCTTCTCTGTTGTGAGAGCAGGTATTGCGTCAACCATGGATGTGATATTCGGAAGTCCTCTTCTGGTTGCCTCCTCTACCCATGCGTCAGAATATCCGTTTCCGTTGAATATGATCCTCTGATGCTCTGTGAGGAAGTCCTTGATTATCGCATCAACCTCTGCTTCAAAATCAGATGCCTTCTCGAGTCTGTCGCAGGCTTCCGAGAAAGCTTCCGCAACGATAGCATTTAATACTACGTTTGGCTGTGCAACGGAATCTGCTGAACCAACCATTCTGAACTCAAACTTGTTTCCGGTGAATGCAAACGGAGAAGTACGGTTTCTGTCTGTTGCATCCTTCTGGAAGTCAGGAATGGTTGTAACACCTGTCTCAAGCTTGTCGCCGGAGATGGAATGTGTAGCTTCTCCTGTGGAGATAAGCTGTGTAACAAGATCCTGAAGCTGCTCGCCGAGGAAGACTGAAACTATGGCAGG
>CAJOQF010000373.1 GCA_905236295.1 uncultured Eubacterium sp.
AAATTCCACAATAAAGGGTCTGACAAAATATGTCAAACCCTCTAAAAAGCTGAATTTAGTCTTCAGTATGGAATTTACTTTTACATGTGGAATTTAAGTTTTCATTCAATCGAAACGTTTCGTTCTCCCCCTTTGAAACAAATATTTGCTCTGAATCATAAAAACTCCTCATAGGGATTTACCCTCGACAGACCGATCGATGTCACCCTTGCCCTAAAAGGTGAAAAATTGTCCTGCAGATAAAAAAAAGCCTCCCTCATCTGATCCTTGTCCAAAGTCTTTCCAAGTGTCACATGAGGAAGCCAATTGCCCGGCACATAGAATCTGTTTACTTTTATTTCGTCGCTCAGCGGAAGCGCATCATATACTCTCTGCGACAGCGTGCGCAGATAATCATTCATCACCGGGGTGATATACATGACATAAGGAAGCAGTGTTCCGACCGACACTATGTTGATCTCGCCCGATAAAAACTCTCCTCCAAGCCCACGCACCGATGGCACCAGTTCATTTATATCTCTCGCCTCGACCGCCGAGATAGTGAGATGCGGCGGTACATTATTCCTCGTCATAAAATCATTGCCACTGCACGCAGCAATGCGTTCAATATGCCGTCTTATTATTCTGTTTGTCTCTTCATCAAAATATGCTGTAATTAGATACATTATTTATGCGGCATCGCCGTCCGCATGGTTGAACTCCATAGCCACCGACTGTGAAGCATCGAGTTCTTTTTTCCTGAAAATAATAAGTTTGCTGAGGGCGTAATTGAAAAGCGCCGCGATAAAGCTCACAAGGATCTTTGAAGGAAGATTACTCCAGCCTGCCATCTCGACCGTGATATTCAAAAGAAGTACTTCCAAAATCTCCGATGTCACTCGCGTAGCTGTAAATCCCAAAAACCGCTTTACCAGATCCGTCAAATTATCATGATGAAGTTTGAAAACAAATTTCGAGTGGAGGCCATAAAGTACAAAGAGTACCACCAGCCACGCCGCTACCGACGACACCGTTACATTTAATCCCAATGCTTCGGTGAGGAGAGCATAGACAGACAGATTTATAACGAATCCGCCAAAGCTTATCGCCGCATATTTTAATGTTTCCTGCCAGAAAGTTCTGTCATGAACCGTTTGATTGATTTTGCTCAAAAGATTTCTGCTGTTGTTGTCCGGCATATTCCCGCCCCTCTTAACAAAACTTGACTGTACTATAATTAGTACACTTTATTTCACATCGAGTCCCAGAAGAATCTCTGCATTACCTCCGAGGATCATCCTCAGTTCATCGTCGGTCAGATCAAGATTCTTCAGATAATCGATATCCTCTTTTTGGTCATCCCAGGGTGAATCGGATCCAAACAACACCTTGTCTGCCCCGTGCTTCTTTATTATATCACGGATAAGTCTATCGTCACAGAGCATTCTTTCTTCATCGGTTCTCGGAAAATCAGGATGGTAATTCACCATCCCGAACGAAAAGCCGGTATCAATATAAACAGGCGCCCCGGCAAGATAGTTATATACGTCCTGCCAGATCCCCCATCCACCCATATGGGCAAGGATCAGCTTTTTAATCCCTGTTTTTTCCACCACATCTATCGCCATCTTCGGGGTGAGCAACGCCTCGCCCGGAACTCCGATATCCTCCCCGGAATGAACTATGACAACAAGATCAAGTTCGGCTGCTTTTTCTATAAGCCGCATATATCTGATGTCATCGAAACGCGTCTTCTGATACATAGGGTGAAGCTTGATGCCCCGTATCCCGTTGTCAGATATAAACTGCAATTCCTCTTCCCAGTGCTCGTCATCCGGATGCACTGCTCCAAACGAGAGAATCCCGGTTTCCTCAGTATGCTTATTGATCTCGATCGCAGTGAGATTTAACTTATGCGGCTGCGAAGGATTGGTCGCCACCGGGAGGTTGACGCTTATGTCTATCCCGGCTTTTTTCATCGAAGCGATAAGTTCGTCTTTTGTTCCACGGACATATCGCTTTGCCCTCGCCGCCTTTTCCATCCCAAGCATTGCCTTGTCGACAATCTTCTCGGGGAAAATGTGTGTGTGAATATCAATTATCATTCGCTATTCTACTCTCCCTATACGGAAAAATCATGTAGATTTCGTGTTTTTTGTGTGAAATCCGCTCTATAATTTCGACAGGCTGAACTACTGCCGCCTGTCGAAGTGTATTTCTTATGCGTTCTTTCCGAGTTCAAAGGCTTTCCTGTTGATCTCAAGAAGCTTCTCCGGAACTATTGCCTCGAGCGAAGCCATCCACGCCTCGTCCGGAAACTCAAAGTAATGTGAAAGTCTTCCGAGCAATACTATGTTTACCGCTTTAACAGATCCTGCCTCCTCGGCGAGCTTAAGACAATCTATCGCATCAACCTTGGCGCCCATATCCTTCATCTTGGTTACGAGATCCTCCGGATACTGTGCTGCACCTGTGATAACAGGCATAGGATCTATGCGCTGAGTGTTTGTGACGATCTGTCCTCCGTCCTTAAGACACGAAAGCCACCTTGCCGCCTCCAAAAGCTCAAACGAAACAATTGCATCAGCCTCACCCTCGTCTATGATCGGTGAGTATACCTTATCGCCGAAGCGAACATAAGTCACAACGCTTCCGCCTCTCTGACTCATTCCGTGAACCTCGGAAACTTTTACGTCATATCCCTGAGAGAGAAGAAGATGTCCAAGGAGTTTGCTGGCGAGAAGTGATCCCTGTCCTCCGACTCCGACTATCATTATATTTTTTGTCTCCATCTTTTACGCCTCCCCTCTTACTGAAAATGCATCCTTGGCACACATCTGACTGCAGACATTGCATCCTGTACACTGTGTATGGTCAACACAAGCCTTGCCATCCTTCATGGAAATAGCAGGACATCCTATCTTCATGCAGGCAGTACATCCGATACACTTGTCCGTATCCACCTTAAGCGGCGGCAGCTTCTTTACAGTCTTTAACAATGCACACGGGCGTCTGGTTATGATCACAGACGGTGCGTCTGCCGCAAGCTCCTCTTTGACTGCCTCATCACAAGCCTTGAGATCATACGGATCAACCACTCTGACTCTCTCAAATCCCATCGCCTTGCATAAAGCTTCAAGATTTATCTTTCCCGCAGGATCGCCCTTGATATTGAATCCTGTTGTCGGATTGTGCTGATGACCTGTCATTCCGGTTGTGGAATTGTCTAGAATGATAACCGTTGAATTTGACTGGTTGTATGCGATGTTCGCAAGTCCGGTCATTCCTGAGTGCATGAAAGTTGAATCTCCGATAACACATACAGTATTGTTCTCCGACTCCTTACCTCTCGCCTTGTTAAATCCGTGAAGCGAACTTATCGAAGCACCCATACAGAGTGTCAATTCGATAGTACGAAGCGGAGCAGCGTTGCCGAGAGTATAGCATCCGATATCTCCAAGCACCGTGCATTTGTTTTTCTTCAAGGTGTAGAAAAGTCCTCTGTGCGGGCATCCTGCGCACATAACCGGAGGACGCACCGGAATCTCTTCAGCGAGTTTTTTGGATGAAACTTCCTCTCCCCTAAGCGCTTTTCTGAGTATGTTCTGTGAGAACTCTCCGATCTCAGTGAGGAGCTCTTTTCCTTTTACTTCTATTCCGAGTCTCTTTACATAATCCTCAATTATCGGATCAAGCTCCTCGACTACATAGAGCGTTTTTACGCTATTTGCGAAATCCCTGATCTTCTTTTCCGGGAGCGGATTTATCATTCCGAGTTTTAACACTGAAACGCTGTCGCCGAACACTTCCTTTACATACTGATAAGAAGTCGATGAAGTGATGATACCGATGTCAGATCCGTTGTCCTCGATACGGTTTATCTCTATCGTCTCCGCAAGCTCGGCAAGCTTTCTCTGACGCTCCTCAACAAATGGATGACGTCTCTTTGCATTTGCCGGAGTCATAACGTACTTCTCGATATTCTTCTCATATTCTTTTTTGCTGACACTTCTCTCACCTGTCTCTACGACCGACTGTGAATGTGCTACTCTGGTACACATCTTTAAGATGACCGGAGTATCGTATTTTTCAGAAAGCTCATAGGCAAGCTTTGTAAACTCAAGCGCTTCCATGGAATCGGAAGGCTCAAGCATCGGAAGCTTGGCAGCTATTGCATAGTGGCGGCTGTCCTGCTCATTCTGTGATGAATGCATTCCGGCATCATCGGCAACTCCGATGACAAGTCCTGCATTTATTCCCGTATATGACATTGTAAAGAGCGGATCTGCGGCAACGTTTAAACCAACGTGTTTCTGCCCACAGAATGCTCTGCTTCCGCTTAGAGCCGCACCGAATGCAGACTCCATGGCAACCTTCTCATTCGGAGCCCACTCAGCATACATCTCATCATACTTTGCCGCTTCCTCTGTTATCTCAGTACTCGGCGTTCCCGGGTAGCTGGATATAAAGCAAACGCCCGCCTCGTAGAGGCCTCTGGCTACCGCCTTGTTTCCTAACATTAGTTCTTTCATATGTATATCCCTGCCTTGTAAATGATTTATCCATACATCAGGCGACTATGAAATCAAAGTCGCCTGTTTTATTTGTATCTTTATTAATAATACTATCCCTGTGCCGTCTCTGTCTCGACAAGTCTTCCCTTGACATACTTCTCACGAAGCACAGGCTTTTCGATCTTGCCTGTAGGGTTTCTAGGCACCTTGTCGAAAATGATCTTCTTCGGTCTCTTGTATCTCGGAAGCTCCTGACAGAATTCGTTGATCTCGTC
>CAJOQF010000374.1 GCA_905236295.1 uncultured Eubacterium sp.
CCTTGCGGTCGGTGATGAGTATGAGATGATATCCGAACTGAGTCTTTACCGGTCCATGGACGGTGTCGAGGTCATCGGAAAAGACTGCCTTGTCGAATTCCGGTACCATCTGTCCCTGCTCGAAAGTTCCGAGGTCGCCGCCTTTTGATGCGGAAGGGCATGATGAGTGTTCTCTGGCTGCGTCTTCAAAAGAGATTTTGCCGGCGGTTATATCGGCCTTGATTTCGTTGCATTTTTCTTCGCTGTCGACAAGAATGTGCTTTGCGGCGGCAACTCCCTTTCTTGAAAATTTGTCTTTGTTTTTCTCGTAATAATCGTTTATCTCTGAATCCTCAACCTTTATACTTTCGATAAGTCTGTTGACTGCAAGTCTTCCGAGGATGTCTTTTCTTGCGCGATCCATAGCTTCGATGAATTCCGGATCGTTTTCGAGTCCGCTGTCTTCGCCGTCAGCTACGAAGAGCTGTCTTTCTACAAGCTGTTGTGCGCAGTGCTTGCGAAACTCGGGATTGTCCTGGTAAGCTCTCTGCTCCGGTGAGAGACGGCTGATGAAAAGCTCTACATCCTCGTCTGTTATCTTGGTTCCTTTTATGTCTGCGTAAACTGTGCTCATTTTTTCCTCCTTGGAATATATTTGTCGATCAGAACGACCATTAAACATTTTAGCAGAGAGACTTGGGTATTTGCAATATAATCCTTGATGAACCACTATTTTACTTTAACAATAGGTTTAATAGAGTTTAGTTATTTGGTTAAAGTATGGTATAATACAAAATAAACTATCTATATTTGACCCGAAGCATTATTATGATTCTCTAAAAAAGACCGATGATGTAACAAAGGGTATTGGACTTAGGCTTGTAATGGGTCTTTCCAAAAAGGTGGTATACACCAACAGTTTTAATATGAACAACCTTATGATAGAAGTCTGATCATGACGAACTAAAAAAGGCAGGAGGGAATTGGATGACGGCGCAATTTTTATACTACGGAATAATCTTACAACTGGTTCTGGTACTGAGTTTTATCTATATATACCGTTGGAGAAAGAACTTTGACATCAATATCAGTATGATCTTCACCTTCATACTGGTGGCGAGTCTTGCCTACACTATCATGTATTATCACACACCGGATACGGGTATTTCGTCTGTGGGTGTCAAGTTGTCCTATTTGGGCGGTTGCTATCTTCCGTTCTATGCTTTACTGTGCGTATCTAATCTCTGTCATATAAATATACACAGGTTTGTTCGCGTCTTGCTTTTTTTCCTGAGTACATTGCTGTTTTCAAGCACCCTTACCATAGGTTACTATCCACTGTTTTACACGAAATTCGAGGCTGTCAAAGTGGATGGTGTGGTTATCTTTATTAAGGAATATGGACCGATGCATACCGCGTTTTATGTTATTTTAGGCGTTTATTTCTTCGCGTCTCTGGCTACACTCGTATATGCTTATGTGCGAAAAAAACAGGTTTCGAAGAAGATGCTCCTCCTTCTGATAATCCCGGAAGTTATCTCGCTTTTTGGATATGTTTCCTCGCATTTTATGCCCGAGGGATTTGAGGCGCTTCCTGCTACATATCTGTTTGCCCTGTTTGTGTATCTGCTCATATCAAACAGGATGACACTGTATGATATAAGTATCACGACCATGGATTCCATTATCCAGTCCGGAAGTACAGGCGTTGTGACTTTCGACCTCAAAGACAATTTCCTCGGATGCAATACCACAGCAAAAAAACTTATACCGGGTCTTGAATTTTTCAGTATTGACAGATCCGTAGATAATGTACCCGAGTTTGAGGACACCATTGGGATGTGGCTCAATGATTTTAAGAAGGACAATGAGAAGAATAAAAACATATATATATATATCGATCCAAAAGGTGATTTAGATGAACGCATATATAAGGTTTCCGTGAGCTATATGCTTGATGGGGACAAAAGAATGGGTTATCAGATATTGCTCATGGATGACACGGAAAACCAAAAGTATATAAAGCTTCTCGACAAATATAATTCAGAGTTAAAGAAAAATGTTGATGCGGCTGTCGCAGCGGATCAGGCAAAGAGCCGTTTCCTTGCGAGAATGTCCCATGAGATCCGTACGCCGATAAACACAGTCCTCGGTATGAACGAGATGATAAAGCGAGAGAGTACGGATGAAAAGATACTTGATTATGCCGCAGACATAAACGAGGCGGGAAGGAATCTGCTCACGCTTATAAACAGTATACTCGATTTCACGAAGCTTGAGGAGGGCAAGATGGATCTGATCTACGAGGATTATGAGCTTTCGCAGATGATAAGGACCATCGTAAATACGATCTCACCAAAGGCCAAGGATAGGTCGTTGGATCTCGTGGTGGATGTGGATGAAAAACTTCCGAAAAAACTGTACGGAGACGACGTGCGTGTGATACAGATAATCATGAACCTCCTCACGAATGCGGTCAAGTACACCAAAGAGGGAAGGGTGACGCTCACTTTAAAGGAAGACTCGAGGGATGAGGAGAATGTCTACATCTATGTGAGTGTGGCGGATACCGGTATCGGCATAAAAGAGGAGGATATGGGTAAGCTCTTCGAGGTGTTTGAACGCCTTGAGATGAAAAAGAACAGGAGTATCGAGGGGACGGGGCTCGGAATGTCCATAGTCGTATTGCTGCTTAAGATGATGGACAGCAAGATAAATGTAAACAGTGTATACGGAGAGGGAACGGAGTTCTCGTTTGTCCTTCGGCAGAGGATAGTTGACGATTCCCCGATAGGTGACAGTGAAAATGAGAGAAAGGAAACCGGTAAAAAGGATGAAAAAAGGTTAAGTTTTACCGGCGTTTCGGCTCTTGTAGTGGATGACAATAAGATGAACTTAAAGGTCATAAGTCATCTTTTGAAGATCTACGGCATAAAACCCGATATGGCGTATTCGGGAATGGAAGCGATCGATTTCGTAAAGAAGAATGATTATCAGATCATATTGCTGGATCATATGATGCCGGAGCTTGACGGATTACAGGCGCTTAAGATGATGAGAGAGGAGAGCCTTATCACGGAAGATACAAAGGTTGTCGCTCTCACTGCAAATGCCATAATCGGAGCGAGAGAGTTCTATCTCAACAAAGGTTTCGACGACTATATCTCAAAACCAATTGAGGTGAAATACCTCGAGGAGATACTTGTCAAATACCTTCCAAAGTGTATAGATCACTCTGCAGATGCAAAAGAATACTAAGTTACTTTACTGGAACGAGAGTTACTTGAAGGAAATGGGAGATATTTATAAAAAATATTTAAAACCACTTGATTTTTTGTTCAAAATGTTGTATATTAAGACCATCCAAAAAGAAATTCTCGTTACCAAACTTTTCATATCATATTTTTGGAGAAAGAGCTTCCAGTCGGAAGCTCTTTCTTCGTGCAAATGACTCATACAAGAGAATGCCTGGGATTATTTGAAAAATATCTTAAAAGGAGTATTGATAAATGGAGAATCTAAACAGAGCAAAAGACAGGGTGAAATTTTTCCCTATTTACATAGTTGCTACGGTGCTTGCCCTGGAGGAGGCTATAGAAAGTCAGCTCGATGAGATAGTTGTAGGAAATGTATTTGATGATGTCGCTTTCGGAGCGATCAATCTTATCGAGCCATATATGACTATAGTTAATTTTGTTTCGTATCTGATCTGCGTAGGAGGCGCAGCTCTTATTGTGCGCGCACACGGTGCGGGCGATAAAAAGAAGATGAACGATATTTTCAGTCACTGCGTAAGCTGCTGTCTGGTTGTCGGGATTCTTTTCTTTGCCATATACATGATATTCTCTAATCAACTCGTCACATTTGTCGCCGGGGGTACGGAACAGTTTGAAATATCAAGACAGGTATTTTTCTGGCAGTGCTTCTATGCGATGCTGTTTCCGATGTGTGTATTTTTGCAGACCTATGTGTTGTATATGGGCGGATATCTTATGTGCGGTCTTACGACGCTTTCATGTATGCTGCTTAATCCGTTCTTATCAGTGCTCATTGGAAAGCAGATCGGTGTGGGAGGTATAATGCTTGCTACGGTAATCGTGAATATCATCGAGATCACGGTACTGGCACTCTATATAATAAAGAAAAAGACCGACTTTAAGTTTAAGTTCAGAATAGATTTTAAGCTGTTAAAGACAATATTTTTACTTGGACTCGGGGAGAGCTCGATCTTTATCTCGGTTGCGATAATGGAGCTTAGCGCAAATGCCGTTGCAGTAAATACATATCAGACGAGGGGGCTGGTTGTGGTCTCGCTCGTGGTCAATCTGCTCGAACTTGTAATCTATGTCTCCGAGGGAATCAGCGAGTATGAGACCGTTGCGTTAAATGAGTATATCGGAAGGCAGGATTTTTCCATGATACAGCGCACGATGAATACATCGATCCTGGCTGCGGTCGTGGAAGGCTTGTTCTTCTCTGCGATATTCTTCTTCGCAGCCGACGGGATCATATCTATGTTTGATGTTGCGGATGCGAGGACGGTTGAGATGGCGGCGACGGCGATACGTATCGTTGCGGTCACTCCTATAGCAATCTGCCTCACAAGAATTATGGCGATATTTTTCCAGTACACGGGAAAGATTCACAGAACCATTCTCATCATATTTGCAGCATGGGGATTGTTCCCGCTTTTCGGATGCAATATTCTTGGCGCGAACTTCCTCTTTGGAGCTGTTTGGGGACTAGTCATCGGCATTTCGATCCTGCCGGTACTTATGTCGTTTACCATCAGACGCTCGGTAAACAGATATTGCC
>CAJOQF010000375.1 GCA_905236295.1 uncultured Eubacterium sp.
CAGTTCAGACACATGCATATCTTTCTGAGGAAGAGAGGGACAGACTGGGAATAACAGATCGTTTTCTTCGTCTGTCGGTTGGAATAGAAAATGTGGATGATCTTCTTGAAGATCTGAAAACAGTATTGGAAAAGGAGGAAAACTGAGTGAATAGAAACTTTTCGGCGGGCGGACTTGTAGATTGTTGCATACAGACATTTTAATTAATTATAAACAATGATATGAAAATAAAATGAGAAAGAGAAAGGAAATTGATATGAAAAAAAGAATATTTGCTATTTTAACAGCGGGAGTTTTAGGAGTTGGAGCACTTACAGCATGCGGATCAAACGCAAATAATGCACAGCCGCAGGATTCTACAGAGGGAACTGCATCAAGCACGAAAGAGGATGCAGCACCTGCGGATAAGACAGAGGGAGAGACAAAGACAATAAGGATAGCAGCGCAGGCATATCCGCTCTATTCACCGATCAATCTTGCAAAGGAACTCGGATACTTTGATGAAGAGTTTGCAGCGGTTGGCGGAGAATACACATGGACTGAGTTTGAGTCAGGCCCGCTTGTAAACGAGGCAGTTGCAGCAGGAGAGGGAGATGTAGGATTCATGGCGGATCTTCCTGCGATCATCGCAAAATCATCAGGTCAGGATATCCAGGTTGTATCTGGCGTTGCAACAGGTGAGAAATCATTGGCAGTGCTTGTGGGAGCAGATTCTGACATAGCTGATATCAAGGATTTAAAGGGTAAAAAGATTGCCTATGCATCAGGCTCTTACGCACAGCACCTTCTTGCACTCGTACTCGATCAGGCAGGACTTACATTTGATGATGTGGAGAGCGTAAACCTCGGTGCAGCAGATTCACCGGCAGCTCTTGCAAACGGTGATGTAGATGCGATCGTTATCTGGGAGCAGTTCATCACAAAGCTTACAGAGGAAGGAACAGCCAAAGTGCTCATCGACGGTACCGGAATCAAGAAGAGCAACATGGTTCTCTACTCAGTTAGAGATTTCGCAGAGGCTAATCCGGAACTTATCGAGGCATTTATCAAGGCAACAGACCGCGGAGCAAAGTATATCTAGGAAAATCCTGAGGATGCAGCAAAGATCCTGGCTGAGAAGTACGGTGTAACAGAGGACGAGATGGTTAAGATCCTTAGCAACTTCAACTTCAGCGTTTCACTTACAGAGGATGACATCAACGAGATCACAACAGTGGCAGATTATGCGTTTGATGCGGGAATCATAAGCGCACCTGTCGACGGAAGCGAGTTTATCAACACCAAATATCTTGAGGAAGCAGGATTCTAATTCAGTTGCAGAAATCACCAACCTCGAAACGCTAAAGCTTTTGAGGACTATGACTAAACATGGAAAGAAATATGAGTAAGAGTAAACAGGTTAATTTAATCGGCAGAGGAATTTGGTACATACTCCTTATCCTTATAATAATAGTAGTTTGGGAGTTGTTCTGCCATCTGGGAGATGCCCAGTCCTATACCATGCCGGCACCGGAGCTGATAATTAAAGATGCCATTGACCGTATTGCTGACGGTTCTCTCCTTAAAAATATAGCAGTTAGTATCGTGAGAGTGTTGGAGGGATTCTCCCTTGCTCTCGTGAGTGCACTGGTGCTTGGCATACTTATAGGATTAAGTGAAAAAATTGAAAAGTTTACCGAACTGGTCATACAGATTTTGAAGCCGATACCGCCGATAGCGTGGATCCCGTTGGCAATACTGTGGTTTGGTATAGGAGAAGCCTCCAAAGTCTACATAATATTTTACGGAGCGTTTTTCCCGATACTTCTAAACTCCGTCGACGGTATACACAACATTGACAAGCGTTATCTGGAACTGGGGAGAGTGTATGAGATAAACAAAGGCAGACTCATCCGGAAGGTTATCCTTCCGGGTGCACTCTCATCAATCCTGACAGGAATCAGAGTTGGACTTGGAAACGCATGGGTGTGCGTGGTAGCAGCCGAAATGATAGCAGCGACAAAGGGAATCGGGTATATGCTTTCAAACGGACGGAGCATGTCGCGGGCGGATGATGTGATCCTCGCGATGATACTTATAGGTATAGTAGGAAAGATTATGGATGATGTACTGAAAGCAGTATCCGGCAAAATAATGAAATGGAATGATGTGAAAAGATGAGTGAGCTAAATACAGTTGAGATAAGTAAACTGAATAAATTTTTCGGCGAGATGCAGGCGCTTAGCGACATTAATCTCAATGTAAAACGGGGAGAATTCCTGTCTGTCATCGGCGTCAGCGGCTGCGGGAAAAGTACTCTGATCCGGATTATCGGTGGTTTGGAGACTGCGACGAACGGAAGCGTGCTTGTGAACAATAAGAAAGTGGAAAAGCCAAACAGAAAAATAGGCTTTGTATTTCAGGATCACAGGCTCCTTCCGTGGCTCACAGCCAAGGAGAATATAAAGCTTGCGCTTTCAAAGGACGAACCGGATCAGGATGGGATCGCAAGAGAGTATCTCTCGCTTGTGGGGCTTGA
>CAJOQF010000376.1 GCA_905236295.1 uncultured Eubacterium sp.
AAAGAACAGGCCATATCCGAATCGTCGGACAAATATGGCGCCTACTGTTCCGCTGTAGCCGGCAACATCCTCAGTGATCATGAGGATGTCAAAGAATGCGTAAATGATACCTGGCTTAAGGCATGGAACTCCATGCCCCCGAATAAGCCGTCCATTCTGTCAGCTTTTTTCGGAAAGATCACAAGAAATCTGTCATTTAACCGCTATAAAGAGCTGCACAGAGAAAAACGCGGAGGGAAGAACATCGATCAGATCCTTGATGAACTGGAAGATTGCATCTCCGGACATGAATCCCCGGAAGAAACTCTGCTCGAAAACGAGCTAAAAGATGAGATTAACACCTTTCTATCATCTTTGCCAAAGGATAAAAGATATATGTTCATCCGTCGGTACTGGTATGCCGACACCATATCTGATATAGCTGATCGCTTTAATATGAGCGAAAACAATGTATCGGTATCTCTGAGCCGTATCAGGAACGCGCTCAGATCACATTTAACAGGAAGGGGATATATCATATGAGAGCAGAAAAACTCTTTGAAACACTTAATGATATCAACGAAAACGATATAGTTGAAGCATCCACATACAAAAAAAGAAAACCTTCTCCGATCAGGCTGTTAATTCCGCTCGCATGCGCGGCTGCTGTTTTTGCCATCGTTCTATGCCTGCCTCTCTTCAAAGACAGAGGCTCCGGATCAACATCCGGAGTTCTATGCGTTATGGCTGCCTGTCCCGATCCGGTTGCAGAAAACATGAATGCAGCTGAATTTATGATGGGCGATGCGCACTGGGAGTGGTGGTCAGCCTACAGAGAAGGTATAAAGGATAATTATGAATTAAACAACCGTCTTAAAACATATTATTCCTCTGTAATGAGAAAACTCCTGGCTTATGACGAAAATACGGTCTGCTCGCCACTGAACACATACCTCGCTTTCTCAATGCTTGCAGAGGTCTCAGACGGAAATACCAGACAGCAGATCCTTGATATGCTGGGTGTCGCAGATATCGAGACACTCAGAAAGAATGTATCCGATCTGTACATTGGCAATTACGTGGATACTCCCGTGTTGAAAAGTATACCCGCCAATTCGATATGGCTGAATAATGAAACCGCTTATAATGATGAAACGCTGAATCTGCTGGCCAATCAGTATTACGCTTCATCCTTCCGCGGCGCCCCTGGATCGGAAGAACTGAATGAAGCCTTAAGAGAATGGATGGATAAGGGTACAGGCGGACTTTTGTCTGAATACACTAAAGAAATGGCTACAAGTCCGGATCTTATAATGGAGCTAATATCGACCATATATTATAAGGCCATGTGGCAGACCGCTTTTCAGGCTGACAGCACTGATAAAGCTGTGTTTCACGGCACAAATGGTGATACCGATGTTGACATGATGCATATGACAACTTCCATGTCAGTCTATAAAAATGAAAGCTTTACTGCGCTGGGGCTCGGTCTCAGTGACAGCGGCGGTATGTTCTTCTTTCTGCCAAATGAAAGCAAAGAGCTTGATGATCTGCTGTCGGATGATGCAATATTTGATGCCATATCCTATGAGAATGTGGAAGACAACTGGACTTACTCCCTGGTCAACCTTTCGATCCCCAGATTCAGTGTATCCTGCAAGTCAGACGTAATAGATATGTTAAAAGAACTTGGAGTAACAGATGCAATGAATGCGACGCTTGCCGATTTCTCACCGCTCACCGATCAAAGCGGAATCTTTCTTAACAAGGCAGAGCACGCTGCAATGGTCGAGATCGATGAAGAAGGTGTGACCGGAGCAGCTTACACCGATATGGAACTGTGCGGCGCCGGTCTGCCTGAAGACGAGATTGACTTTACCGCAGACCGTCCGTTTATGTTCATCATTACCGGAGGTGACGGGTCAATCCTCTTCGCCGGTACCATCAAGAATATCGAATAAAAAAATCGGTCGGGATCACTTTTGATCCCGACCATTTATTTTTCTATGATCCTTATATAACCAGCCCTACGGGGTTATCAGCCACTCCTCCGGAGAGTGGACAGGTCCCTTCTCCGGATAATACATCATGATCCTTGCACCCAGGTTATCTATATATGTCCTTGGTATAAGCAATTCTTCTCCCTCAAGTATTGCTGAAGTGCCTGTTTGTTTCTCTTTTCCGTTTAAATATATAATTGGATCATTTATGGAAAATGCCAATGTGTTTTCCCGATAACGGATCGTATACCTGCTCTCATTATTTTCGATTACAGCCCCCATTTTTTCGCAAGCATCTCGGGCATATACATAGAATGTGTTATTTCTTTCTGTAAAGGGACTAAGAAATGGTCTGAGTGTATCAGGAATATCAACTTCGGTGGAATAATCATCATTCACTAATGAATATTCAACCCCGTTCATAATAACTCCCGAAATAGATAAGGGATTTATCGGATTCAAAAAAGACTGCGTATATCTATAGGTATTTTGTATAGGGTCTCCCTCAGATAAAAATTTAATCTCTGTCCAATTTCCCACCAGCTGTTGTAATGTTATCAGTTCCCCATTAACTTTACGGAAATAGATTTCTACAATCCGGTCTCCATATACGGGAGTATCAAAAGTAACTACATAGGTGACCTGAGTTGCACTCAACTCACATGAACTGATAAAGTAATCGTTATTCTTATACACGGGCAGCGCAGTAGCGGATAGCACATCAAACTGCTCATCTATATTTGATCCAACGGAATCTTCATCTCGATTCATTAAACGCACCCCACTTACTATAGAAGGTGTTTGCAAATTTTCCGCCAATCTCTGTTGTTCCCCCACAGCCATTTTCTCGACATTCATCTGTTCTTCCAGAGCGTTTTGTGCAGCTTCACGCGCATCCTCCCTAGTGAGCCCTAAACATGCATCCACTTTCGGATCCGATGAATATTCTTTTTGTGTTAACGGATCTGTCATAAAACATATCGCAACAACAATACATGCAATAACAGCGACAATTATCACCCAAAACGCCGGCTTCTTATAATTCAGCACGCCCTTGATGCGTTCTTTTACACCGGTCTCTCCAAATGCCAGTGGACACGCTGCGATAATCCTCCTGTGAGCATTACAATCCAACAGCGCCTGCGAATAAGAATTCACATATGCATTATCTTTATCCCGGATAACCTTTTCAT
>CAJOQF010000377.1 GCA_905236295.1 uncultured Eubacterium sp.
AAGGGTTGTCGATTTCGACAACCCTTTAATACTATTCTGTAACATCAATAAGAGATGTGCAGTGCGGGCACTTGGTAGCCGCAATGTTGATCTCAGAGAAGCAGTATGGGCATTCCTTTGTTGTCGGAGCTGCCTCCTCTTTTTTAATAGCCTTATCTCTCATGGAGTTGATTGCCTTGATCATAAGGAATACGACTATTGCGACTATGAGGAAGTTTATTACAGCCTGTATGAATGAGCCGTATTTGAATACTGCTGCGCCGGCTTCCTCGGCGGCGGCAAGTGAGGCGTAATCATTTCCGTCCAGTGAAATAAAAAGCTGGGTGAAGTCAATTCTTCCTGTGATAATTGAGATGAGTGGCATAATGATGTCATCGACAAGAGATGTTACGATCGCTGTGAAAGCAGCACCGATGATGATACCGACTGCCATATCCATCATGTTTCCGCGTGATATAAACTCTTTAAATTCCTTGATCATATGTTGCCTCCTTTTTTATAATAATCTGTTTTTCTCAGCACATTCGTGCATTGAATCCATTACAAGCCCTCTGAATCCGCCACGCTCCAAGGCAGCTACGGCCTCGATAGTTGTGCCGGCAGGAGAGCAGACCGCATCTTTTAATTCGCCCGGATGTTTGCCTGTGTGAAGTACCATCTTTGCGGCACCGAGAACCGACTGGGCTGCAAATGTGTATGCGGCTTTTCTGGGCATTCCCTCTAAGACGGCGGCATCTGCCATAGCCTCGATAAACATATAGACGTATGCAGGTGATGATCCGCTGACCGCGACTACAGCGTCCATAAGCGATTCTGCGACAACCTCACATTTGCCAAAGCTTGAAAAGATCTTTTTTGCAACCTCGAGCTCGTCATCCGTTACATTTGAGTTTGGAGAGAGCGCTGACATGCCTTCGCCGACAAGTGCCGGTGTGTTTGGCATGGTTCGTATAAGGTGGATGTCTTTTCCAAATGCTCCTTCAATCTCCTCGTTACTTCTTCCAGCGGCGATCGAAATGATAAGTGTGTCGTTTCGTATGCTGTCTTTAATCTGTGCGATTACATCAAACAGCACATTTGGCTTTACGGCAAGAATTACTATATCTGCAGTTGAAGCCGCTTTTGCGTTGTCTGTTGTTGTTTTGATCTTGAAAGCTTCGCCGGCTGTCTTTAGTCCGTCGTCGCTTCTTGCAGTGGCAGTGATATCCTGAGGGGAGCAAAGTCCTGACTCTATTATGCCTCCCATCATGGCTTTGGCCATGTTTCCGCATCCGATAAATGAAATATTCATAATTTTCTCCGTTTATAGATATGTCGGGTGCAAAAAATATGCGCCCGACATAGTAATACTGGTTATTTAGAAATCTGTGAGATCAGCTTTTCTTCTCTCAAGGAAGGCGTTCATTCCCTCAAGTTTGTCATGTGTTGAGCAAACGAGACCGAAGAGATTTGCCTCCATCTCTGTAGCGTCACGGATGTCCATGTCATATCCGTTGTTGATGGCAAACTTGGCCATTGATACGGCGTAGCTTCCCTTTGAGGCAATCTTCTTAGCCATCTCTTTGGCTGTTGACATGAGCTCATCCTGAGAAACGACCTTGTTTACAAGACCGATTCTGTATGCTTCTGCAGCATCGATCGTGTCACAGGTAAAGATGATCTCCTTTGCGCGACCCATTCCGACAAGGCGTGCAAGTCTCTGTGTTCCGCCGAATCCCGGAATGATTCCAAGACCAACTTCCGGCTGTCCGAAGGAAGCATTTTCAGATGCGATTCTGATATCGCAAGCCATAGCGATCTCGCATCCGCCGCCGAGAGCGAAGCCGTTAACGGCAGCTATCGTAACCTGTCTCATGCTCATGAGTTTGTAGAACGGAGCAGCAGCTTTCATACCGAAATGACGTCCGTCAGGGCCTGAGAACTTAACCATCTCTGAGATGTCAGCACCTGCGACAAAAGACTTGAATTCGTTGCCCTTCTTATCAGGACCACCTGTTAAGATAACGACCTTTACATCATCGCGCGCCTCGATCTCTGTGAGAACCTTCTCGAGTTCGTTGAGTGTCTCAGAGTTTAATGCGTTTAAGGCTGCAGGTCTTGATATGGTAAGGACCGCGATTTCATCTTCGACAGTAAGAGTTAAGTTATTCATAAATTTATCCTCCTTCTTGTGCCGGTAAAATATTTATAAAAAATAGCACAATATTTTGTTAAATTTTAGATAATTAAAATGTATCTTTTTTTAAATGATTTGTCAATTAGATATGGATGTTATATACTTATGCTAATGGAAACAATGCTAGTCACCGGCGGAGCCGGATTTATCGGATCAAACTTTATATATTATGAGAGAATGGCTCATCCGGATTACAGAATTGTCTGTGTTGACAAGCTGACATATGCCGGGAATATCAACACGCTTATGCCGTTGATGCCGGGATATGATAATTCGGATGATTTTACTTGCGATAATTTTCGCTTTGTGAAAATGGATATCTGTGACAGAGATGGGATCGACAGGATTTTTTCGGAGGAAAAGCCTGATGCTGTGGTCAATTTTGCAGCGGAGAGCCATGTCGACAGAAGCATAGAAAACCCACAGGTATTTTTGCAGACCAATGTACTCGGTACGGCGTCGCTTTTGGATGCCTGCTTAAAACACGACACAGGTAGATACCACCAGATATCCACTGATGAGGTGTACGGCGATCTGCCTCTCGATAAGCCAAAACTTATGTTTACGGAGGATACACCTATTCACACGTCCAGTCCGTATTCGGCATCCAAAGCGTCTGCCGATCTTCTTGTCATGGCATATCACAGGACATACGGGCTTGATACATCCATTTCGAGATGTTCGAATAACTACGGACCTTACCATTTTCCGGAAAAGCTGATTCCTCTCATGATCATAAACACCCTTTATGATAAGAAGCTTCCCGTTTATGGGGAGGGGCTGAATGTGCGCGACTGGCTGTATGTGACAGACCACTGCAGAGCCGTCGATCTTATCATTCACGATGGAAAGACAAAAGTGTTTGA
>CAJOQF010000378.1 GCA_905236295.1 uncultured Eubacterium sp.
AAGCTATCTATTCTTTTTTACCTTCAGCAATCCATGCTTATCCATTAAATCTTTTTGGATTAGAACGTATCAATCCAGCTAAATCCGTCCTTCGGCATCAGGTTCGTTGTACTTTCATTTACTACCCCGAAACCCCTCAGGCTGTCGGATTTCACTGACTTTCTGTCGGATTAATCCCTATTAGGGACGGATTTTAACGTCGGGATAACTCTTCCTTACAACCTGTTATGCCGTATTATACGGTATTATCAAGTATCTTCTACTTTATAAAAAAGTATTATCAGGTATTATAAAGTGTCATCCCTCTGCATATCGTAGTAGATTTGTAGTACTACCTTGTAATTTGTAGTAGTAAGAATCAAATTTCAAGAGCCTTCCGTTAAAACAAACTAACGTTATCTGAAAACTTCCTGAATGATTCCTTTGCACAATCTTTTGTCACATCAGCATAAATATTCATCGTGGTCTGGATATCCTTATGCCCCATCACATATTGAATAACCTTAAGATTGGATTCTTTCTCGCACAGCCTTGTGCAAAATGTGTGGCGAAGCGAATGATTTGAGAAATCCGGCAGAAGCAGAGGCTCCCTTTTTTCCTTTTTCGCCAATATTTCTTCACTTGCATTATAATCCGCAATGATCCGATGAAGCACTTTATTGACGCCGTTCGGTTTTAAAAGCTCGCCAAATCTGTTGCAAAAAATAAAGCCTTTATAACCATCCACCACGCTTTTACATTTTATGCCGGTCATCCGCTGCTGCTTTTGTTCCATGTTCAGAGCTTCTCTGACTTCATCCAGTATTGGAATCGTCCTGACACCGGCATCCGTTTTGGGCTTCGACACAACAAATTTGCATCGCTTATCCCCTGTCCGGTCTTTAAAATATGACACCGTATGGTTAATGTCTATAACTCCTTCGCCATAATTGACATCACACCATCTTAACCCAATGATTTCCCCAATGCGCCCGCCTGTACCGAGCATTGTGATGAAAAGGGGCTTCCAACGGACATTTTGAGGCCAATCCAGGCAACTCACAAACGCCCTCTGCTGTGATAGAGTCAATGCAATCCGCTTTTCCGAACTGTCCGTATATTCACGCCGCAAATCTTTCATTGCCCCAGCCGCCGGATTCTTACGGATTATATCATCCTTTACCGCCATATCAAACGTCGAGCAAAGAATTGTATTTACTCCATCCACCGTATTGATCGACAATCCCCTTGTATCCAAAAGCGATTCATAAAAACACAGGATGTCAGAATATTTTAGCTGTGAAATCATGCGGTGTCCAACCGAATCCCGTACATATTGATCGTACTGATAAAGATAGTTTGATCTGGTCGTTTCCCTTAAGTTCCTCTTCGTACTCATATACCGATCAAATGTAAAATTCAGATCCGCTTTGCCCATCACATAAATATCAAGTCCGTCCAGTTGATCTTTCTTCAGCTGATCTTCTTTTTTCCTTAATCCAATCAGATCCTTGTCGTAAATAAACTGTCTTTTCCCAAATGGATCTGTGTATGAATATGCATATAGCTTCTGTGACTTTCTGTAACTTTCCCCCTTTCGAAGGACTCTGCCCTTCGCATCTCTTCTAACTTTTGCCACCAGCTCCTCCTTCCTTTTAACGAAAGAGGATCCCTGCTTTCAGCTCTTTTGCTGATACAGCAGTTCAACGCCTTTTTGTATAACCTGTGAAATTGTCATGTTATGATCCGAAGAAAACCGTTTTATTTTTTGATATTCCTCTTCGGTCACACGCCAGCTCAAATTAACACTGCGAGCGTTTTCAATCTTCGGTCTGCCCAGCTTTGCCATCGAACCACTCTCCCACATGCAAGTTTCACAAAAGGATTACAATTCTTATTATACTAACCGTTCTACAAAAAAGCAACCTCTTTTATTCCGTAGCCGCATCATTTCAAAATTAACCGACGACCCTGCACATTTCCAAATACTCATCAACCACACGCCTGTCTACAAGCGCTATCTTTCCCACTTTACAGACCGCATTAGCTGCCCGTGCCAGATCTTCAAAACTGCTCTGGCTCATATCATACATTTTGGATCCGGTCGCATAGCGCACAAATCTACGGTCAGACTGATACTCATAGTCATTTCTATTGTTCACAAAAATCCCTCCTTACCTTAGACTCACTATTTTTTCCTTGCCTGTCCATAACACTCTATATTATGAATACGCAACAAAAAAAGCATAATAATAACCCTGCAAGTAGCCATTCCCGGCTCACATTGGACTCGCACCAGCATCAAAATTGCCCCGGCCGTAACCGGGAAGTATCATTATCAATAAGCAGCGTCATCGCACGAATCTTCATATCCGTTTTAAGTTTGCTCTTCATCGCTCCATGCCTTTGCGTCAATATCCATTCAAAATACCGGACACTTCATAGCGTTTCATCTTTTCGACAGGCACCTCGTCGCGAAGCACTTAATCGCTCGACTGCTTCATACGTCTTGCAGGATTTCACAATATGAACAGCTATAACGAACCTTTCGCCTTCACCGTTATTTTTCAAAGTACAGATCTATATGAAGTCCTCAAGGACATCATAAACTATGTTGATTTCCCTTTATCACATTTTGGTATATTTTGACTTTTCCGTGCGGAATTTTGATCTTTTCACCGTGCAATATCAAATGTCCATTTTCAATCTTTATCACTTTGCAAAGATTGATGGCATAATATTTCCCCATCCTTTGAATATCATCCGGCAGATCATCCAACCTTGCCGCAAGCGAAGCTTTCTCCACAAAGGTGCCCTCCTCCGTATCCCACACAATTTTATTCCCTTCGGTTTTGATATAGAACACCTGATCCGCTCGAATTATAATATTTTGGTCATCTGTCGTATGGATTTTAATGATGCGGATTGGCGCAACAGTTTTTAGCATGACGATTGATATCACTTGCTGAATATCATGAATCAGATCAACTGAAATATGATGCGTCGTTCCGATTGTTCCGTAATTAAGCGTTAGTTTCATCACCGAAACAATCTGTTCATAGATTGAGCAAAGTGTAAACGCATTGTAGGTCTGCCTTTCGAGCACAAAACTGTCTGCCCCTCCGGTTACTCCTTTAAACTGTCTTAAAATCATGTCAACCGCCTTCGTTCCCCTATGCTTTTTCCCATCGAGAAGAAGTTGTGTATCCGCTGAAAAAATCGCTCCCATTTCTTCCGCGTTCATCTCAGAAAGAGCCGTGATGAAATTATCAAGAATCACTATGCGATTCATCCGGCCTCCTTCCTCCGATCTTACGGGCTGAGTCAAATCAGATAACCTTTCTTCCTTTTACCATGCAGATTTAATCCTGTCTATAAGTCAGGTGACGAAACGACCTTTTACGGGTGATGAAACGACATTTTGTACCACTCTAAGCCAATTTCTGAATTTAAAACTCTTTGCCTTAATATAAGGATGAAGAAAAAAATGAGATCAAAAGAATAGGCATCTAAGAACTCTGAGATTGGGAAACGCACTGTCATATACTCGAATTTCGGCATTGCTATACCCATCATTTTCACACAACAAAAGACGCACCCATTTTGTGCGCCTTACCGAAATATCCGTTAAGTATTGAAAATCTATCTCCCTACATTTCCATTTCTGACTGCATCGATATTTGGCTTTTAGCGTCATTCCTAAACAGACACCGAAATAACGGAAACTATCCAGTGCCATAGGACTGCCTGTTGCAAGTCTATTTCCTATCGTCTTGCCCAATATCGCAGGCTTTACCTGTGCCAAAATATCAACAACCTAATCTTTCTAAATCATGTTTTCATCAGCATCATTCAAATCCACCATGTAGCTTGCTATATCAATGTTATCCTTATCACAGCCATGCTGGCTGGTTTCATCA
>CAJOQF010000379.1 GCA_905236295.1 uncultured Eubacterium sp.
CAGCCAAAAGATCAAAGGACTTCTTCCCAATCTGCCTGCCGTAGAAGGAAATCACTTTTGCGCAGATGCCGTTGATCGTGCGAAATTCCAGGCGTTCTGCCATCTCTTCGTCAAACAGCGTTGTAAATCTGCTCTTCATATCACGCGTCGCCGCAACCGTATAGGTCAAGGGGAGAATGTGTTCCGGCGCAATGCCACAGCAATAGACCATATAACCCAGGCGCGTCACAAGCACCGTGGTCTTTCCGCTTCCGGGCACTGCAAGAAGGAGCACCGCCCCGTCCGTATGCAACACCGCCTCCTTCTGATGTGCATTCAGTTTGTTTCCATATTGATTGATAAATTCTGATTCTGTCATGTTATGTGATGTAGTTATACTTTCCTAAAATTTCAAAATCTCTGTCAAGACTCGCTCGCGAGCTTTGAGCGAAATAAACCTCTCTATTTCGTTTATTTTCCTCTTTGAATAAACACAAATCCATTATATTATTAAGGTGTAGAAAATACCAGAAAAGAAGGAAGGGTGATTTTTATGATTCTCGCGTCAATATTTGCACTGATGCTCATAGTTGGTATTATCTGGATGTTTATCTGCATACTTGGATTTTTTATTGCACTGCCGTTTAAAGTGCTCGGTGCACTGTTTACGGCTCCGTTTCGGACAATTTGCATACTGCTTATTATTATCGGACTGATCGGATTATTGTAAGCATAATCCACAGAAAGCCCCGGCGAAACCGTTGGTTTCGTCGGTTTTTTTATGCCTGAAACGACCGATTGCTCTGACGGCATTCTCAGATGCCGGCCCCCTTGCCATAGGAAGTTCCGATACTCAGCAATCAGGTTTATATATTTTACGATAACAAGCTCACTGACCTATAATAAGCCCAACCTAAAACAACGGTTGCACAAAACAGGAGAAAAAGATTGGCAGATTTTGTAAAAATAAAAGGATTTAACTGATTCTAAAACGCCCTATGATATCGTCACGCTGCTCACATACTCCTCAATATCAAACGTCGCACTGTCATACGTCTTCGGCTGACTCAAATACGCGCGCGATGCAAAAAACACAGCTAAGATCTCCGCAATCAGAATGAGCGGTACCGTGATGTAAAACTTTGGCTTTTTCGTTTTATGGTGAAACCCCCGCATTCCGATTAATGCTCCGATTGGGCCAAACACAGCTGCAAGCAAAAGCGTTGCTTCCGGAATCCGCCATTGATCATGAATGGCCTTATATTTATCGATTCCGTACATTGCAAACACGACCAGATTTATGACCGCACAGACTGCGATCAAAATTAATAAAACATTCATCCTTTTCTGTCATCCTCTCTCGCTTTATAAAATCATATTCTTCAGCTTACCTATGGAAATATATCCGTTTGCAACAGCTTCGAGATCCGTGTTTTCAGCAGCCGGAGCGATATTCCTGGCATGGAACTGATTATCCGGTATGCGGTCATAGGCAATTCCTGCGAACTCCTGCGGTGTACTTCTCGGAAAATTCACGTTCCAAAGCTCGTTATAGGCAATCTCTTTGCCCAGAAGATCTCGGATGAGATCATCCATCTGCTCATCGACCAGCGAAAAATCCTGTGCTTCGCGGTCAATGGAAAATGCCATCGCCGGGATTCCGTAGACCAGCGCCTGCATCGCTGCACCGACTGTACCCGAATAGAGAATGTCTACCCCGACGTTGGTCCCGTCATTGATCCCCGAAAATACAATATCCGGAGGAACGAGCAAGCCGGAATCAAGTGCCGACAGTATGCAGTCAGCCGGTGTCCCGTTTACGGAATATGCCTTCTTTACCCCCTTTACCTGAAAAGGCACCTCCGTAAGATAAATCGGATGATCGAGCGTGAGTCTCTGCGACATGGCCGAACACTGCGATTCCGGTGCAATCACTGTCACTTCCCCGAAATGCAGTGCGTGTTCCGCCAGTTTTGCAATGCCTGCAGCATTAATCCCATCATCATTTATAACCCATATATTCTTTAAAGTATTCATGGTTCAAATTTTAAAAATTCTCAAGAATTATGTCAAGCGATCTGCCCACCCGCCAAATCCACAGTAAAATTTCACAATAAACTGTATTTTTTTTCGGATTTATTATATTATTTTTACAGTTGAAATGTTTTTCTTTTACTGATATTTTAATTTAGGCGAGAAAGTCAGAGATTATAAAAGAAGATCGACTCAAGGAGGTTCGAGTCGAAAAGGAGAAAAAAAATTGGACATTTTTGATTTATTTAGGATGATCGGTGGATTGGCTCTGTTCCTGTTTGGAATGCAGGTCATGGAACAGGGATTAAATAAGATTGCCGGAGGTAGAATGCAAAGCCTTCTGGCCTCTATGACGACCAATCCTGTCAAAGCCATTCTTTTAGGTGCTGCAGTCACTGCAGTCGTACAATCCTCATCTGCGACCACTGTCATGGTCGTTGGTTTCGTAAACTCTTCCATCATGGATTTGAATCAGGCCGTCGGCATCATCATGGGTGCCAATATCGGAACGACCATCACATCATGGATTTTATCCCTTACAGGTATACAAAGTGATAACTTCTGGCTGCAAATGTTAGAGCCTACATCCTTTGCGCCCATTTTAGGAATCATCGGCGTATTTGTTATGATGTTTTCCAAAAACGACCGACGTAAGGGCATCGGTTCCATTCTCATTGCATTCTCCGTGCTGATGTTCGGAATGGATACCATGAGCGATGCGGTATCGCCTCTGGCTGATATTCCCACATTCCAACAGCTATTCTTAAAATTTACAAATCCGATCCTCGGTGTGCTCGTCGGAGCCGCACTGACTGCAGTCATCCAGAGTTCAGCTGCATCAATCGGTATTTTGCAGGCATTTGCATTATCCGGCATCGTTACCTACGGATCTGCCGTACCGATTATCATGGGTCAGAATATCGGTACCTGCGTGACCGCGCTCCTCTCTTCCATCGGTGCATCCAAAAACGGTAAACGCGCAGCTATGATTCATCTGTACTTTAATGTCATCGGTACCATCGTATTTATGATACTGTTCTATGGAATCATGTACATTTCGGGAAGTGCGCTTCTTGCGCAGAACGCTTCCCTGACCGGCATTGCGATTGTACATACCAGCTTTAATATCACAGCCACATTGCTTCTGGCTCCGTTCCGTAAGTTGATTGTAAGATTGGCTAAGTTTACAATCAAAGATGAGACCCCGTCCGCAGAAGAGAACATTCTTCCGCTGGATATCCGATTCCTGGATACGCCGGGTTATGCAATTGCCCAATGTCGTGAACAGACCATTAAAATGGCTCAAATTACAAAAGAATCCATGCTCATGGCAATCAATCTGCTGTTCAAATATGATCAGGAAATCGTTAATCAGGTTGCCAAAATGGAGGATATCATCGATAAATACGAGGATGAGCTCGGAACTTATCTTGTAAAGCTAAGTGGAAAGGATCTGCAGGTGACTGACAGCCGCACGATGAACATTCTGCTCCATCTGATTAGCGATTTTGAACGTATTTCCGACCACGCATTAAACATCAGCGAATCTGCGCAGGAGCTGCACAGCAAGGGCCTGTCTTTCTCTGAAGAAGCGAAAAAGGAATTGACCGTATACTCAGATGCAGTCAAGGAAATCCTTAATAATGCAATTGATGCATTCGAAAGAGATGATATTGACGGCGCAAAGGAAATCGAGCC
>CAJOQF010000380.1 GCA_905236295.1 uncultured Eubacterium sp.
AAACAAGCCAGTCCATTATTTCAGGAATGGATAAAGCGTTTTCGCCTTATACACGTCACATACCCGTAAATAACAGACGAAGGTTTATCGAAACATTACTTGGTTGGATTATGAGCAAAGTAGTTAATCCTCCATATCAATGGAAAGTTAACCGGAGCGAGTTTGATGAATTATTCACCGAAGCTACTGCACTCTATGCGAAATCAAATGAAGTGAGTCTATTACAATATAAAACAGACGAGGTTCCTACGGATGAAGAAATCAATTATATGGGAGATAAAACATTCGTCGAAGAGATAAGAAGAATACAATATGATCAAGTAATACCGGAAGCTATGATTGATTACTGGAGAACACACAGCAGAATAATTCTTAACGCACAGAATGATTTGCTATTTACATCGAGTTTGCCTGGATACCGGGAAAGCCTTCTTCGACGAATCAGCGCGACGAAAAGAAAACTGAAAAGGAATGCTACAGATAAAGATAACCAAGAAAGGGACCGTATATCTCAGGACATGTACGATGAAATAACTGCCTGGCCTGCGAACGACTTTGGACATGTCAAAGGAAATGAAGTCTTTTTTCAAAATGGCATTATTCATGGGATCGTTGATGATAAGGATTTTGTATGGAAAATGGAGACCGAACAATGAGCATTGACAGTATATGTTTGATTGCAATGAACCCACACTATATTGGAAAGCTTATTCAAGCATTCTTAACAGGATATGGGGACGCATGTGATATTAAACTTGTCCTCATGGCAATGCCTATTCTTTTTCACAAGCCATCAAGAGAAAGATTGATGAAAGCAAAATCAGGAAGTCGGCTGAAAACTATATACGGAAATGCCAAGGCGTTACCATCTGGAGAAACTATAAGCGGGCAAGCCCAGATTGCCGGTTTTTTGGAGCGATATTATATTATGTTGCCACACGTGAAGCGAGCAATAATATGTGCCACGAGTGACAAACTGATATATTGTGATGAGGAGTTAAAACTATCTGTTTGTGACCGTTTGGAGTACAAGAGCATGAAAAAGCCGCTATATTACTGGTATAGAGCATCGTATTATTTAGGAAATATATTTAGAATAGCAACCCCTGAAGAAATATCTTACATATTAGAGGTGAATATCAAGTGAAAAGCCATATTGACAAGATTGTTCTATACGGTAAGGACAAAACAAGACGAATTGTATCTTTTACTACCGGCGTAAACATTATAACTGGTGATTCAAAAACAGGCAAGAGTGCACTTTTAGAGATCATAGATTATTGTCTGTGCAGTTCTCATTGTTCCGTCCCCAAGGGTAAGATCACAGAGTATACTTCTGTCTACGGTATTTTTATGTCAATCAATGATGAATTATATCTCATTGCGCGACAAAATCCGGATCTTGGCGGAAAAATGCTCTTCAACAAAATTAATCACGACTATTCTATAGATGAATTGACGCTGTCACATTTAGACGAATCTGCTTTCTCATCGGTTAATGGAGTCCAATACCAAATTGAAAGTGCCTTGGGTATGACTATAACAAACATTCATAGTGCCTATGAGCAGAAAAAGAAACCCTCTTTAAGGAATATGGTTTCTTATCTTTTTCAACATCAAAATCTCATTGCGAGCAAATTTGCTCTTTTCTATCGCTTTACGAATGATGAAAAGCGCAAAGAAGTCATTGACCAGTTTCCGGTTTTTGCCGGTTTTGTTGATCAGCATTATTACACTGATTTGATACGGCTTGAGGAATTACGTCAAAGCTTACGCAAAAAGAAACATGCACTTTCACATAAAAGCAAGCAGGCAGATTATATACAAGAAAATCTCGTGCCATTGGTTGAGGACTACTATGCATTGATAGAAAAAACCTTCCCAGAAACGAGTACCACAACTGATATTCTCACAATAGCGAATAATTTACCATCTTTTGATGATACTGATCTATTCGAGGAAGACAGTATTATTCAGAGATATCATCAATTACACCAACAAATCAAAGAAAAAAAGGAACAAAGACATACTATTATACAACAACTGGAGTCATTGGAGTCGGCAGATTCGGATGGAACAGTTTATCAAAACCGTTTACACGAATTAGAAGAAATTGCTTGCATTGCATCAGCATCACCGCATACCTACGTTTGTCCGATTTGTGGTAAAGATGTTGAGGAATTGAATGATATTGATGAGCAGCTTCGTTCTGCAAGGCTGTGGTTATCTCAAGAAATGCATTTTACATCAAAATATACTCACTCTTATGCCGAAGATATACGAAAACTCAAAGCGGAAAGTGAAAGATTGAGAGATGAAATCAATAATCTCTTAAATCAAGTAAGGACTATTGAAAAGAATTATATTACTTCTCATCAGCTTGTCACACAAAGAGAGAAGATTGGCTATGCAAGATCAAAAATACAATTATTTGTGGATACGCTCAGCATAGCAGATAATTCGGGGCTTGATGAAGAAATCGCTGCTATCGAAGCAGAAATTGCCCGTATTACATCACTAATTGATGGATACGATATAAAAGGAATGCTCAAAAAAGCAGAGTCCTTTATAAATAGAAATATGAATATGTTAGCCAAATCTCTCGATTTTGAAGATGAGTTCAAACCAGTTGATTTAAACTTTACTCTTGTCGATGGGAAATATGATCTTTATCATCATCAAAACCATCGAGATAAAATATATCTGTATGAAATGGGGAGCGGTGCAAACTGGCTTTCATGTCATATTGCTTTGTTTTTAAGTTTTCTACACTTTTTTGCCTCACAGCAGGATTCTCCAATGCCGCTGTTTATGTTTTTTGATCAACCAAGCCAAGTTTACTTTCCAAACGGGTTGATTTCAGAGGATGACATTAAACAGTCGTCAGACATAGAAGCCGTAAATCAAATATACAACACCATTTTTGATGAAGTCGAAAGGATAACCAATGAAACAAAAATCACAGCGCAAATAATTATTGTGGATCATGTTTCAAGCGAAATCCTAAATGGAAACACACGCTTTAAGAATGCGATACGCTGCGAATGGAGAAACGGGAAAAAGCTTATTTAACAGGATTCCTCCTATACGCTCTGGATCGTAACAGCTTATTGGCCGGTATACAGAGCGATTAACTGTTTTAGTACCTTACCAGGAACGGTTTTTAATACGAAGTAAAGCAAACAGAAACAGCCATGATTCCAATATAATACTGGGATCGTGGCTGTTATAATACAAATGCTTTATTATTTCAAATCGACATGTTGCAAGGCGAATGTTCTATGATGATTCTATCCTCATATATTAGGCTGACTCATGTCTATCCCTTTTTCATCTTCAATTACGTCGATTTTTATTTTTAAAAACCTCGTATCGCAATTACATCGGGTTAATATCTTATGTAATGGCTTCTTATAGAATTCACAAATCAAATTATGATAAGCCATGACCCATATATATTTTTTGAGTATTCGTTCACGCAGGTCTGCCGCTTTGATGTCTCCTGTCGCAATATCATCGTTTTGGCCGTACTTTTTAAGCTGTTCTTCTACAATCTCTTTGTGCCGCTTCAATAATCCATCTATATCCATCGGATTGACATTGAAATACTTAAGGTCTGTAGGAAAACCTTTCTTCGCCACCTCAAGCAGTGTTTGAATAGCCTCGGGAGTAATAAAACTATTGATGTCTAAACAATATAAGTAGGAGAGCACCCATTTCCCGTCTGGCCATGAAAAAATCAAAGACGTAACAATTTTTAAGAAGATGGATTCCATTTGGATGGCAGCACCAATCCGCGTATAAAAGCTACGTTCCTCATCAGACACCTCTTCGCCTCTGGTAATTCGCTGCTCTATGGCTACCGCTTGCTCACCTTCTTCTCGCGTGTATGAGGAAACGGTGTAAAGCAAATTGACAATTTCGGAAGCGATTTCGATTCGTGGATAGACTGCCTTTTCCTCCATCGTTACCGCATCTATCAACCCTTTTCCAAACACATAGTCCGGATTTATAGAAAGCATACCTTTTATAATTCCACCCCGAACAAACAAGTTGCACTGCGTAATGAATCCTCTCTGAATTTCAGCCACCATCATAATGAAAGCAAGAAGCCTTACTCTCTCGAAGGGAACCTCCATTTCTTCTAAACAAAGCAGGATGTTATCAGAGAAAACTCGTATTTCAATATTCATCAAGGCAATGGAGGCTGCTAAGATGGATTGATTTGCGCCTTTTATTTTGCTGATAGTACCCTGAATGCCCTCGTGAATCATCTCTAAAAAACCAGGAACCTTGTCTGGGTTGTTGTCGAAGAACTGTTTATATCCCAGTATATCAAAATATGCGATATAGTAAGACTTAATCGACTTTGGATCATTATTTCCCATTAATATCTCTATCCTTCCAGACAGTTGTTCCCTCTATCATCCATTGAGAAGTGTTCAAACTGGAAACCCATATACGATGAAGTGAAGGGAAAGCCCTCGGAAATACCTGATTTCCAAGGGCTTTTGGTGGTCTGTACTGGACTCGAACCAGTGACCCCATCGATGTGAACGATGTGCTCTACCAACTGAGCCAACA
>CAJOQF010000381.1 GCA_905236295.1 uncultured Eubacterium sp.
AAAAGCTTGAATCACAGTCGGTAAAGGCCCGTTCCTTCCGCCTTTCCTCCCAGGTCGGACTTACGAGACCGATGTACTGTTCCGGAGTCGGCAAGGTCATCATGGCCTATCTCCCCGACGACGAGGTCAAAGCCATCTGGGATTCATCCGATATCGAGAAGAAGACCGATCATACAATTACCGATTTCGACCTTATGAAAAAAGAGCTCGCCCTGATCCGTAAGAAGGGCTACGCTCTCGACAACGAAGAAAACGAACTCGGGATCAGATGCATAGCCGTCCCCGTTTTTGATTACCACGATACCCCTCAGTACGCCTTGAGCATTTCAACTCTTATCAGCCGAATGCCCGATGAACGTCTTGACGAGCTGTCCCGCCTGCTCTTATCAACAGCTTCGGAAATATCACGTGTCCTCGGCCGCAAAGAATAACGACTCTTTTACGGAGGTACCCTTTAATGGACATCAAAAGGATCAGTATAAGCGAAGCTGCACCCGGAATGATTGTGGCGGAGAATATCTTCAACTCTTCCAGCCAGCTGATCGTTCCGAAGGATACCGAGCTTACCGACAAGGCCATAGCCCGTATGCGCTTCCATTCGATCGCAGGCTTCCGTATCCGTGTCGAGGAAACTGTCGAACCCGCTCCCGAAGAAAGCACGGGGTCCGATTCCCAGTCCTATTTTGATAAGCTCCGTGAAACTCCCGAATTTATTGCATACAGCGGACATTTCAATAGTACCGTCACCAATATGGAGAAGATATACTCCAAGTTCCTGACCAACCCCGCCGACGCGGATATCGACAGTATTGCCGGAGCTACTACAGACCTTCGCAATTCATGCCGTAGCAGCATCCAGGTATTCGACCTTCTTCATGCCTTCCGTGAATATGACGATCTGACCTACGCCCACTCTCTCAACGTCGCCCTTATCTGTGCAGTTCAGGGAGAATGGCTCGGCCTCAGCCAGAAGAATATCGACGTGCTGATCAAGTGCGGTCTTTACCACGATATCGGAAAGCTCAAGATCCCGAAGGAGATCCTCGAGAAGCCAACGCCCCTTACTCCCAAGGAGAAGCAGCTTGTCGAGGGTCACGTTATCCTCGGATACAATCTGGTCAAGAACCAGAACCTTGACGAACGCATCAAGCAGTGCATCATGATGCACCACGAGCGCTGCGACGGAAGCGGATATCCGCTCCACCTTACCTCTGAGAAGATCCACGAATTCGCCAAGATCGTCGCCATCGCGGACGTTTACGAGGCTATGACAAGCCCCAGAGCGTACCGCAAGGGAAAGTGTCCGTTTGAGGTCATTCAGATGTTCGAATCACAGGGTCTCGCCCACTTCGATCCGAAGGTCCTTATGGTCTTCATGGAAAACATCACGCAGAGCTACATGGGCACCCGCGTGCGTCTGAGCAACGGTGTTACCGGAACTATCGTATACATCAACAAATTCGCGTATTCCAGACCCATGATCGAAGTCAACGAAAGTACCTACATCGATCTTTCCAAGGAACCGAATCTGACAATAGAAGCGATGATATAGACAATAATAGAGCAAAAAACGAGCCTCCGGATAAGGGAGTCTCACATAGGGATTTACTGAAAAGTAAGTTTTAGTGATACTTCTTCAAGCGGGTTCAAAGAACAAAGAAGCCTACATGGGGTTAATAGCCTGATGTAGGCTTTTTTATGTTACGCTTTTGAAGGAGGTGTTTTATGAAATATTACATTTATAATGATGGGAAACAGGAAGTTGAACTTATTATGCCGGAAGAAAGCCCTGAGACAGAAGTTCGGATGGACGATTGGCTAACTTCCTATATGAAATGATTCTGAAATACTACGATTCACTGAAAATGCCATAACCCCAATAGAATATATTGTAGGCTGATGGCATTATGATTTTAATCTGGCACAGTATTTTGTGGATTGACATTGACGTTGACGTCAAGTTGTAGTATCATCGATCTTGTAAATAATCCATATGGAGGGATGATATGCATTACGAAGAGTTTTTATTATGGTTACAGAAAAATCATGGTATGAGTGTACGCTCTGCAAGAGATGTTGTCTCTAGAAGCAGACGAGCACTTGCTATTACTGGACAAAAGTCTGTAGATTCCAAATCAATGGATTTATTGACGGAATCCGGTGAGTTTATTGAATGCTCAATATCCA
Organism: uncultured Eubacterium sp.; assembly: GCA_905236295.1. Classification (GTDB taxonomy): domain Bacteria; phylum Bacillota; class Clostridia; order Lachnospirales; family Lachnospiraceae; genus Eubacterium_C. Next base: position 2,188 of record CAJOQF010000381.1, read on the forward strand.
TAAAATCCCAGCTAAAAAGAGCCGTGACTTTATATATGGAGTATTTAAAGTTCTGCAAAGCAAAATAACATGAAAGTGGTGGTTATATGAACGCTTTATCTTTGTTTTCAAGCGCTGGTATAGCAGAATACTACCTTAAAGATTTAGGAATCAATGTAGTACTTGCCAACGAACTATTAAAAAATCGAGCCGAAACGCATAAGTCTATATATCCTGAATGCGAGATAGTGAACAGTGATATAGTCTTACAGGAGACCAGAGATTTAATAGTATCAAAGTGCCAAGGAAAAAATATTGATTTGATAATTGCAACCCCACCATGCCAAGGCGTAAGTACTGTTGGGAAAAATAAATCTGGGGATGCGATTTTTCAAGATCCTCGGAATTTTCTTGTTTTGTCAGCACTAGATATTATTGATCGAGTAAAGCCAACATTTTTTGTTATTGAGAATGTACCTCGCTTTCAAGAAATGCGCTTGCCTTTTGATGGAAAAACGATTGGACTTGAAGAACTCCTTAACGTTAAATATGGCAAGGAGTATACGATATCGTGCGATGTTTTTAATGCGGCAGATTACGGAGTTCCACAAACGAGATATCGTATTGTTTATCGCGCATGGAAACATGGGCATACATGGGCACTTCCCCAAAAGCAACGAGTAATTACATTAAAGGATGCAATAGGCGATTTGCCTTCACTGGAGGCAGGTCAAAAAAGTAAGTTAAAAAACCATTATGCCAGAAAGCATGCAGAGAATCAGATTCAATGTATGCGATATACGCCAACGGGAAAATCTGCTTTTAAGAATGAAGTACATTATCCTAAGAAATCAGATGGTTCAAGAATCAAAGGATATGGAAATAGTTACAAGCGGATGCGCTGGGATGTTCCAGCACCAACGATAACTATGAGGAATGAGATTATATCATCTCAGGAAAATGTTCATCCTGGAAGAGAATTGCCCGATGGAACTTGGAGTGATGCGCGTATATTAACACTTAGGGAGTTATTAATTGTATCCTCTCTTCCTGCTGATATGGATAGACCCACAAACATTTCTGAGACATTGTTTCGGCAGTTAGTCGGAGAAGGTGTTCCACCCAAAATGTTTGAAGAAATAATGAAAGGAATTGATGAATAATGGAGAGAAGCATAAATGCGCTTTCTCTCTTTTCTGGTGGAGGAATAGCCGAAACCTATTTTGAAGAAGCAGGCATAAATGTTAAAGTCGCTAATGAGTTACTCCCGGAAAGAGCTGATTTTTATAGAGCCACACATCCGAACACCGAAATGATATGTGGTGATATTTCTGATGAAAAAGTATACAAGGAAGTTATAAATAAAGCTAAAAGAGATAGAATAAAGTTTTTAATGGCTACTCCACCTTGTCAAGGTATGAGTACACTAGGGAAGCGCCAATATGATTCGGATAAAAGAAACTCGTTAATACAATATGCGATAAAGGCTATCGATGAGTTAAAACCGGATTATGTTTTCATTGAGAATGTGCCCAAATTTCTTGATCT
>CAJOQF010000382.1 GCA_905236295.1 uncultured Eubacterium sp.
AGATAAGATATTTGTCAGTGCCGGCAAGCTGGGATTTCAGATAGAACTGGACCCGAAGGATCTGATAGAAGTGGTCGGATGTACCGTCGCTGATATTATATAAACAGAACTAACATTATCAGTGTAACAACGAAAAAGTAAAGGAGATACAAATGGAAACTGTTAAGAAAATTCACACAGATAAAGCACCGGCGGCGGTAGGTCCGTATTCACAGGCTATGGTCATCAACGGACTGGTTTATACATCGGGACAGATTGCGCTTGATCCGGCAACGGGAGAGCTTGTGGGAAATACTATCGAGGAGCAGGCAGAGCAGGTAATGAAGAATCTGGTATCAATACTTGAGGCAGCAGGCACAAAGCCGGAAAATACCGTAAAGACACTCTGCTTTTTGACAGATATAGGTGATTTTGCGGCTTTTAATGAGATTTACGCAAAATATTTTACCGGGAAGCCGGCACGTTCATGCGTAGGTGTCAAAGAGTTGCCGAAGGGTGCGATCTGTGAGGTGGAAGTTATAGCTGCTGTGTAACAGGTGCAAGGAAATGACTGAATATAAACACATAAAGCGGTTGGCTCTGTTGGGGGCGGCAGTGTTGATCCTGGCGACGGGATGCGGCAGGGCTGAGCCCGAAGTTTCAGAGCCGGCCGCTGATATTTCGACTGAAGAAGAGAAAAATACAAAGACCCTTGAGTTTGTGGACGCGCACGGCCAGAGCCATGAGATGCAGATAAACCCGGATGTGCCGGGGAATATATTTGACAATTCAAACTACACCCGCGACGGGCAGAAGCTGATCTATGAGGATGATGATCACTACTCGAGACAGGGGATTGATGTCTCCTATCACCAGGGCGATATAGACTGGTCGGCGGTGAAGAAGGACGGATACGATTTCGTGTTTATACGGATCGGATACAGGGGCTATGGCGAGAGCGGCAGTCTGAATCCGGACGAGAAGTTTGACGAGTATATAAAAGGTGCCAAAGAGGCAGGACTCGATGTGGGCGTTTACTTCTTTTCTCAGGCTATAAATGAGGATGAGGTAAAAGAGGAGGCCGGGTTTGTGATCGATAAACTCTCCGGATATGAGCTGGATCTGCCGGTCGTGTTTGACCCGGAAAGGATATTGGATGATGACGCGAGGACGGATGCGATCACCGGAGACCAATTCAGCGCAAACACGATGGTATTTTGCGAGGCGATAGAAAATGCCGGATACGAAGCCATGGTCTATTCCAATATGGTGTGGGAGGCGTTTGAATTTGACATGCCAAAGGTTTCAAAGTATCCGATATGGTATGCCGATTACGAGGAAGTACCGCAGACACCGTACAAATATGAGTTCCTGCAATATTCGGAAAGCGGAACCGTTGATGGGATTGCCGGGACGGCTGACCTGAATTTGCAGATTCTGAGGAAATGAGCATGAAATTTTTACACTTGGGAGACTTACACCTTGGGAAGTCACTTGGAGATTATGATCTCATAGCGGATCAAAAGTTTATCCTTAACAGAATTCTGGATATTATTGAAGAGTATTCTGTGGATGCAGTTTTGATAGCTGGGGACGTGTATGACAAATCCGTCCCCAGCGAAGCTGCGACCGGAGTGCTGGATTCCTTTTTAAGCCGGCTGGCTTCGGGGAATACAAAGACCTTTATCATCAGCGGAAACCATGATTCAGATGACAGACTGAATTATGGAAGCACGCTGTTTAAAACCAATCAGATCTACATTTCTGCCATTTTCGACGGACATCTCGACAAGTACGTTGTAAGTGACGAAAATACAAATATCAACATTTACCTTCTTCCGTTTGTGAAGGCATCTCAGGTAAAGCATTTTTTCCCTGAATCGGATATAGAGACATATGAGGATGCAGTAAGAACGATTATTGCAAACGAAAATATAGATGAAAATGAGAATAATATTCTGGTCGCGCACCAGTTTGTCGCCGGAAAGGGCGAAGATCCGGCACTTTCGGGCTCTGAGGGAGCAGGTACGCTAAACGTCGGACTTGTGGAAAAAATAGGATACGACCTGTTTGACAGATTTGACTATGTGGCACTCGGACATATACATTCTCCTCAGAGAGTTGGAAGGGATGTGGTGAGATATTCCGGCTCACCACTGAAATACTCATTGAGCGAGGCAAACAACGAAAAGTCGGTCCCGATCATTTCCTTTGAGGGAAATAAGCAGGTGAGTGTGGAACTCGTACCGTTAAAGCCGATGCGAAATCTTCGGCATATAAGAGGAAGAATGGAGGATCTGCTTAAAAAATCCAATGTCACAGACCCCGATGATTTTATCTATGCGACGCTTACGGACGAGGAGTTTGTCAACGACGCGATGGCTGTATTCAGACAGATCTATCCGAATACGGTAAAGATTGACTATGACAATTCCCACACGAGGGAAATAGAGCAGGTTGATATTTCAAGGATAGCGCAAAACCGATCATTTTCAGAGCTTATCAGCGATTTTTACAGTCTTATGTACGGGTGTGAGATCAGCGAAGAAGAGATGAATATCATGAGGATGGTTGCCAGAGAGGCAGGTGTTTTTGATGAGGCCGATTAAACTTATTATCAGCGCATTTGGTCCGTATGCGGGGGAAGTACCTGAAATCAATTTCAATGAGTTTGAGGAGCGTGGATTGTTTCTGATATCCGGTGACACGGGTGCGGGCAAAACCACTATTTTTGATGCGATAAGCTTTGCCTTGTATGGCACTACAAGCGGAACTTACAGAGATACGAAAAATCTTCGAAGCGAGTATGCCAAGCCAAACGCGGAAAGCTTCGTGGATTTTTATTTTTCCCATCAGGGGCGTGAATATCACGTCAGAAGAGAGCCATCCTACGAGCGCAAAAAGCAGCGCGGCGAAGGGATGATAACCGAAAAAGAGAAGGCGGTCTTATATGTGGAGGGGGAGGCTCCGATAGAGGGGCTTTCGCAGGTAAACGCTGCGATAAAAGAATTGCTGCACATTGACGAGAAGCAGTTTAAACAGATCGCGATGATAGCGCAGGGGGAATTCTGGGATCTGTTAAACGCCAAGACGGAGCAAAGAACAGAGATCCTTCGCACAATATTTATGACTAATGCATACAAGAATATAGAGTACAGGCTGAAGGATAAGATGAATGACAACTACAGCGCGTACCAGAGTGCTCAGCACAGTGTGATTCAGTATTTCGGCGATGTGACGGCAACTGATAAGGATGAGATTTATGCTGAATTAAAGGAGAAGCAAAAGCAGCTCGATGAATCCGGAAGCGCATGGAATATCGCCGAGCTGCTTGATATTATAAATGCGATCATAGAATCGGATAGAGAGCGTCAAAAAAAGATACGAGAAGAATTGGAAAAAGCGGTGGGTGAGCATGAAAAAAACAAGAAGATGCTTGCCATAGCACAGACCAATAACAGTTTTATCGACAGGTTAAAAGAGCTTGAAGATGAGAAAGAGGAGCTGAAGTCGAAAAAAGAGGAGATGGATGAACTCGAGGCATTGCTTAAAATGCAAAAGGCTGCAAGTCACAATGTGAATCCGTCGTTTGATGCGTGGAATAAAAAATGCGATGAACTAAACTCCACGAAAAAGAGTATTGACGAGAGGACAGCCGAACGGATCTCCGCAAAAAAGAGGGCTGATCAGGCAAAAATTGAGCTTGATAAGGCCGATGAGAGAAAGCCGGAACTTGAAAGTCTTAATATTCTTATAAACAGGATTTCCGAGGAGGAGCCAAAGTATAGACAGCGGGAGGAGTTAAGCCGAAAACTGGAGGAATTGGAAGCGGTAAAAATCAGAGTCGGTAAGGAGGAGACGAGGCTTACCGAAAGGGAGATAAAGCTTGAGGAGAGGATGGCATCCCTCAGACAGACCGTGACCGAATTAAAGGACAGACCGGCGTTGCTTCAAAAGGCGCAGGCGGAGGGAAAAGAGTATAAAAAACTCGGAGACGACATAAGCGATATATTGACTGACAGACTGAAAAACAGGGATGAGCGAAAACGAAAGCTTGTCGCCGCGCAAAGAGAGTTTGAGGAGGCATTTTCTGTCTATGAGAATGCGGTTGAGGAGAGGATAAGCG
>CAJOQF010000383.1 GCA_905236295.1 uncultured Eubacterium sp.
GCTGCATTATCCAGATAAACCAACGGTTTTCCATATATTTTCTGATCGAGGATAGGAAAATCCTTTCTCCAGATATTCTCTTTCATAAACCTGTTCCCCCTGTCGTTTTGTCATGTATCATATCATAAACTCGCTGTTTATTTCCAGTACTATGACAAAGAGAGAGCTTTTAGCATTTTAGAATGGCATCCTTCATGGACTTTACGTACTCCCCGACTTTTGCGGGCGCATCTTTGCCGTATTTATCGAGTATCTTTATTATAGCCGAGCCAACGATCGCTCCGTCAGCGATAGAAGCCATCTTCTTTCCCTGCTCCGGAGTGGAGATCCCAAATCCAATCGCGCAAGGGATGTCGGTATTCTTTCTTACCACTGAGACTATCGAGTCGAGATCCGTTGTGATCTCTGAACGTGTTCCGGTAACGCCAAGACTCGATACAATGTAGAGAAATCCCTCCGCTTCCGACGCTATCATGGATATGCGGTTTTCCGAGGTCGGCGCAATAAGCGAAATCAGGTCTATATTATGCTCATGACAGATATCTGAAAACTCGCCCTTCTCCTCGAACGGAAGATCCGGCAATATCAGTCCATCCATTCCTATCTCTGCGCAGGTGGAGATAAACTTCTCTGCCCCGTAAGAATACACAACATTTGCATAGGTCATAAATACCATCGGAATATCAATCTCTTTCCTAAGCTCTCTGACCATATCAAATATCTTGTCGGTGGTAACTCCGCCCTCAAGGGCTCTGACATTTGCCTGCTGTATAACAGGTCCTTCCGCCGTCGGATCGGAAAACGGAATGCCCAGCTCTATAAGGTCTGCCCCGTTACTTACCATCTCCAACACACATTTTTTTGTGGTCTCAAGGTCAGGATCACCGCAGGTTATAAACGGAATGAACGCCTTGCCGTTTTCAAATGCTTTCTTTATATTACTCATTGATATCCTCCCCTCTGTATCTGGCGATGGCCGCACAGTCCTTATCTCCTCTTCCTGACACTGTTATCACTATGATCTTATCCTTTGAAAGCTGTGGCGCATACTTCATGGCATAAGCTATCGCGTGAGCCGACTCGATAGCCGGAATGATGCCCTCCGTCTTTGCAAGATACTCAAACGCATCTACAGCCTCATCATCCGTAACCGGAACATACTTTGCCCTTCCGATATCATGGAGGTGGGCATGCTCCGGTCCTATTCCCGGATAGTCAAGACCGGCTGAGATTGAGTAGACCGGCGCAATCTGTCCAAACTCATCCTGACAGAAATATGATTTCATACCATGGAAAATCCCGAGCCTTCCGGTAGCTATCGTGGCGGCAGTCTCAAAGGTGTCAACGCCTCTTCCCGCTGCCTCGCATCCTATAAGCTCCACTTCCTCATCCTCTATAAAATTGTAGAAGCTTCCGATCGCATTTGATCCTCCTCCCACACAGGCTATAACCGCGTCCGGAAGTCGTCCCTCCTTCTCGAGCATCTGTTCCTTTATCTCCTGTGAGATCACCGCCTGAAAATCACGGACTATTGTCGGGAACGGATGCGGTCCCATAACCGAACCAAGGCAGTAATGAGTATCTGCGATCCTGCTTGTCCACTCTCTCATAGCCTCGGATACAGCATCCTTCAATGTGCCGGTTCCCGTCGTAACCGGTATGACCTCTGCTCCAAGCAGCCTCATTCGATATACATTTAACGCCTGTCGGATCGTATCCTCCTCGCCCATAAACACCACGCACTCCATTCCCATCAGGGCTGCTGCTGTGGCTGTGGCAACTCCGTGCTGACCCGCTCCGGTCTCGGCGATGAGTCTCGTCTTTCCCATCTTTTTTGCGAGAAGTGCCTGTCCGAGCACATTGTTTATCTTATGCGCTCCGGTGTGGTTTAAATCTTCTCGTTTTAAGTAGATTTTCGCCCCACCTAAATCCTTTGTCATCTTCTCAGCATAATAAAGTCTTGACGGTCTGTTCGCATACTCATTGAACAGCTCTGCCAGCTCCCTCTTAAACTCCGGATCATCCTTGTATCTGTTGTAGGCTTCCTCTAATTCTATCACGGCGTTCATCAATGTCTCCGGAATGTACTTCCCACCGTGGATACCAAATCTTCCATTCACATTTTCCATCATGCATCTCTCCTTACTTCATTATAAAAGGCTTTCATTTTTTCAAAATCTTTTCTGCCGCCCGTCTCTATACCCGAGCTTACATCCACCGCCATCGGGGATATCAAATCTATCGCCTCTCTTACGTTTCGCTCGTTAAGACCGCCCGCCAGGAAGAACTCTCTTTTTATTCCCTCTAACAGGCTCCAATCAAAATTTTCTCCCGAACCCTCGCCGGAATCCAAAAGCAGATAGTCGGCGACACAGCTTTCCGCTTTTCTTACATCATCCACTTTTTTAATCTTAAACGCTTTAATAACAGGTGCGTCCGTCATTACTTTTAGCCGCATTATATACTCGTCATCCTCATTTCCATGAAGCTGTGCCATGTCGACCACTCGATCATTTAAAAGCGAGATCACATTCTCCACTTCCTCATCCACGAACACGCCCACCGCAACTATCCTTTCATCAAGCTCCATTTTGAGTCTGAACGCCAACTCGGGCGTTACATAACGTTTACTGTTCTTTGCAAATACAAAACCTATATAATCCGGCAACAGCTCATTTACATATCCTATATCAGCCTCACTTCTAAGTCCGCAGAATTTAATCTTAACCTGCTCGCTTTTCATATAATCCATACTCCAATCAAATTATTTATCACCTCAAGCTGTTTTCTCTAAGCTGTCCTATCATCTTTTTCTTATCATCGGCGCGCATAAGCATCTCTCCGATAAGTGCCGCGTCCACCTTCGCCTCCTTAAATCCGATCACATCATCCGGCGTTTTGATTCCGCTCTCAGATACAAATATCAGA
>CAJOQF010000384.1 GCA_905236295.1 uncultured Eubacterium sp.
CAAAGAGAAGGCGACGGAATTCTTTCTGTCTGTCGGACTTACAGAAGAGCAGCTGAGCAGTCTCCGCGCAAAGTTGCAGTAAAATGCTTTCCCACTACCGGGTGGATTCGGGACTTTAACCCGTTAGAAACGTGCGCCGCTAGGCGCACACTAAAAAAAGCCATCCTGCGGGATGGTTTTTTCAATCAGTCGCCTGTCGCGATCGCATCCAGCCGCACATCATGCGGCTGCAACTCTATATGCGGAGCGAGCTGGCAGGGATGGGCGCAGCCCACTTTAAAGAGACCCGGATGGGCGTTAAAGAAGCGGTCGTAATAGCCCTTGCCGTAACCCATGCGTCCGCCCTCACGGTCAAATACCACTCCGGGGGTGGCGACAAGGGTCTTTTCTTCCACAAAGACTTCCGTAGAGCGATCACCCTCTTTTGCGCAACCTTCCGCGTCAACAGCCCTGTTCATTTTCGATCTGATCAAAGATATCACAGGCACCCCTTCGACAGGCTCCATAACGTTAAATGTCCCTTTAGAGAGCTGAGCAAAGGAGTCTATCCTGTAAAAACACATATCCCCCATCTTTCCGGAAACTGAATTAACTGTATTTTTCACCTTCGGAAGACCGACTTCAACGCCTCTCTCCCAGCACCACTCAATGAAGCCTGTTACGTCAACTTCATTCCCGAGAGGGTAGTAGGCAAGTACGGTTTCAAAATCGCCCGATCCAAAAATTCTGATCAGACTATCCACCACTTTTTTACTGCTTTTTTCAACCTCATCAGCTGTCATAGCCGCTCTTTTACTCATATATTTTTTTCTCATATTCGTACACTCCAAATACAAACACCCCGCAGCTAACTACGGGGTATTTATTATACTTTTTATGATGTTTTTGAGGTGGAAGAATTACTTCCGCCATCATTGGTCTGATCACCGCTTTCTGTCGTCCCATCTGTTGTTCCGTCCGCCGCACCTTCCTCTGTGGTTCCATCGTCTATCTCGACATTTGGATCCTCCACAGTATAGGTAACTGTCTTCTTAGCGGTATTGCCGCTCGTGGCGTTAGTTGCCGAGTATACAACCTTATATACTCCGGCTGCCTCAAAGGCATACTTCTTAGCCTCAGCATAGGAGAGTTCGAAAGCTTCTCCTGTTTCAGTGTTTGTTATAGTGAGTATAAGCTTCTTGGTAAGAGAAGTCCCGCTTCGCTTAACAGCCTTTACTCCCTTGGTGAGATTAGCCGTTTCTCCCACAACCGCTGTCGCCGTCTTTGCGGGAACAGTGATCACAGGTGCCTTAGTATCCTTTACGATGATCTTGGTCTTGGCTGTCTTGGTCTTCTTGTTTGCAGGATTCGTACATGAATACTTCACAAAATACTTGCCAAGCTCACTAAGCTTTATTGTCGTATTGGTGTACTTGCTGTAGTCATCATCACCCGGTGCCTTTACATAGACAACGATCTTGCTTGTCAGGGATACTCCCGCAACGGATTTTGCCTTGACACCTTTTAACAGCTTGTAGGTCGAATTGTACTCCTCGTTCACCTCAGATTGAACTCCGGTGATTGTAGGCTTACTCTTGTCCTTTACCTTAAACTTAACTGTCTTTGTAGCCACTCTTCCTATAGAATCCGTAGCTGTGTAAGTAACCTTGTAGGTTCCGAGTTTATTGGTGTTTACAGTACCCTCATATGAGATGTTTTTCTTTGCGATCTTTCCGCCGGTCGTGTCTTTTGCGGTGACATTCTTTAACGGCTTCCATGTGGATCCGTATGCGATCACCTTGTTGACTTTGGATACGTCTATGGATGGTTTGTACTTGGCGTAAGGATTCTTAGGATCAGGGTCTGTCGGATCCCATCCCATTCTTGAGCTGGTGGAAACCTTTACCATGGACGGTTTTCCGAGCGGATCATCTTTTGATGTGCCCGAGAATACCTTAACCTTTGTGCCAAGCGCACAGTTGTCATAAATCCACTTTGCATCGGCAACAGTCAGACGCACGCATCCGTGGGATGCAGTTGTTCCGAGCCTGTTAAACTGTACCGTGGATTGTGACGCCTTGTTGCCATTCTCGTAATACCACACTGAGTGGAACAATACTCCCGAAGTTATACGTGTACAGTACTGTCCGTATGACGGTCCCATAAGCTCATGCCATCTGAACTTTGCCGGCGTGTAGAAAGTTCCGCTCGGCGTGTTGGAACCACCGCAGGAACAGATCATCGCCTTAACCGGCTCATCTGTGGATGAGTTGTAGATCGTAACTACATTTGTTGCTTTGTTGACTTTAATGTAATACTGAGTCGCAGCCTGCGCGCTGGTAGGTGCAAATGCAAGAACTGCAGTGACCAAAACCACTATAGCCATCAGCATTGCAGCAAGCTGTCCTCTCTTCTTTCCAGTCATTTTGTCCTCCGTTCTTCTTCTCTTAGTTCAATCGGTGTTAATGGATACTGTTGTCCATAATACACCAATATTCCTAATTGTCAAGGAAATGATCATGAACGGCACGCATTGCCCTGTCAGCATCAGCCTCATTGATAAGAACTGTAACTCTGATCTCAGAGGTTGCGATCATGCGGATATTTACGTTGGCGTTGTAGAGTGCCTCAAACATTCCGGCAGCAACTCCGGCATTAGTCTGCATTCCCGCTCCGACTACAGAAACCTTGACAACAGTGTCATCCATCTCGATGCGATCCGCTGTGAGGGCTGTCTGATTCTCCTTTAAGATCTCAACAGCCTCCTTAGCGTCATCTCTTGTTACCGTAAATGAAATATCCTTTGTGTTATCACGTCCGATAGACTGAAGGATAACGTCCACATTTATATTCTTCTTTGCGAGCAGGGCGAATATCTTAAATGCGATACCCGGCTCATTCTTCAATCCGATAAGTGCGATCCTCGCTGCGTTTTTATCAAGTGCTACTCCTGTAACAAGCATGCTTTCCATACTTACAACCTCCTTAACCCATGTTCCCTCTGCGTCTGTGAGGGATGATCTTACTACGAGCGGTACTCCGTATTTCTTTGCCATCTCAACCGAACGGTTGTGAAGTACCTTGGCACCGAGCGTTGCAAGCTCGAGCATTTCATCATATGTTATCTCTTTTAATTTCTTTGCGTTCGGAACGATCCTTGGATCTGCGGTATATACACCCTCAACATCAGTGTATATCTCACATGCGTCCGCATGGAGTGCGGCTGCGAGAGCAACCGCTGTTGTGTCCGATCCGCCTCGACCGAGAGTTGTTATATTCTCATATTTGTTGATCCCCTGGAATCCTGTTACTATGACGATCTTTCTCGCGTCAAGCTCATTGTGGATCCTCTCGGAATCGATTCTTTTGAATCTGGCATTTCCGTATTTTGATGAGGTGTGCATTGCTACCTGCCATGCATTAAGGGAAACGCACGGAACATCCAGCGACTGCATAGCCATAGCCATAAGAGCAACCGAAGTCTGCTCACCTGTTGCAAGAAGCATATCCATCTCACGCTTTGAAGCGTTCGGATTGATGTCGGCAGCCATCTCGATAAGGTGGTCTGTAGTCTTGCCCATTGCGGACAGAACAACAACGACATCATTTCCCTTTTTGTAGTCCTCTATACAACGCCTTGCAACATTGAAGATTCTTTCCTTGTCAGCGACAGAGCTGCCACCAAACTTTTTTACTATTAACATCTCTACCCCTCTTTCATATCAGTTTATTGTTTGTATTTTTCATCACCTGAAAACAGGTAGTCAATCAAGTCATGACCCTGAGGGATGAAATTGCCTGAAGCCTCACCCTCACGCTCGTTATATCTCCACGTATTGTCTGCCACTTTCGTACTGTCATATATAATGTAAGGAACGCTCTCAGATGAATGGGTTCTTATCTCGATCGGTGTCGGATGATCCGGAAGTACTGCCATTCTGAAATCCTCGCCGGCTTTTTCAAGTCCCTCGACAACACGCTTTATAAGTCTCTCGTCAAGATACTCTATAGACTTGACCTTTTTCTCCACACTGCCCTGATGGCCCATCTCATCCGGAGCCTCAACGTGTATATAAACGAAATCATATCCGTCTTTTGTGAGAACATCAACAGCCGCATCCGCCTTGCCTTCGTAGTTTGTCTCAAGACCGCCGTTTGCACCGTCAACGGTTATAACTTTCATGGATGATCCGACTGCAATTCCTTTGAGGAGGTCTACTGCGGAGATCATCGCTCCGGACTTGTTTGTCTTGTCCTCGAAGGATGAAAGCGCAGGTCTGGTGCCCGCTCCCCAGAACCAGCAGCAGTTTGCCGGATTCAGTCCTTTTTTCTTTCTTTCTATATTAATAGGATGATCCTTTAAAATCTCATAGCTCTTTTTCATCATCTCAAGAAGCTTTGCATCCTTTGGAAGATTCGGACCGATCTTCTGCGTGAGCACATCATGCGGCTGAACGAGCTCGACCACCTCACCCTTGTCCCAGATAAGGAGATGTCTGTAGCTGGTTCCCACATAGAATTTGTAGGTATCATCCTCGAGTTCTTTTCTCACTGCATCGAGGAGCACTGCCGCATCCTCCGTCGCGATCTCGCTCGAGCTGTGATCGATTATCGTCTGCTCCTCAAAAGGAACATCATCCTCGGAAATGGTTACGATGTTTGTGCGAAGCGCGATATCTGTCGGCTTCATGTCCACTCCTATAGACAATGCCTCGAGCGGAGATCTTCCCGAATAATACTTTCTCGGGTTGTAACCGAGAACAGAAAGATTTGCGGTATCACTTCCCGGCTTCATTCCATCTGGGATGGTGTGAACCATTCCTATCTCACCGCCGGCTGAAAGCTTGTCCATTGTCGGAGTCTTTGCATACTCAAGCGGTGTCTTGCCGCCCAACTCAGCGATCGGGCGATCTGCCATTCCGTCACCTAAAACTACTACGTATTTCATATCATCCTCCAAATTAAGCGCGGATCATCTGAATAACATTGATATCAGATGCCGCCTTTTCATATTCTTCCTCGCTCATCTTGTCTGTGATAAATCCGATCTCGCCGGAAATGCCCTCGACTCTGATGAATTCGACATCGCCGAATGTGTCCTTTACTTTGGACTCGTCATCAGAAGTTCTGACGAAAAATCTCTTGCGCGATTTCCTGTAATCAGCAAGCGCCAGCTCTTCATTTTCCCAATCGACATATATATTTACATGAAGGTGCTTCGACATATCAACTATATCCGCAACAACTGCGCTGGCGGTCGGAAGCTTTCCTGCTCCGCTGCCGTAGAACATCGAATCACCAAGCATATCGCCCTTTACGAAAACGGCATTGAACACACCGTTTACATTGTAGAGAGGATGATCGCTTGTAAGCAACATCGGAGCGACAAGTGCATAATATGAGTCGCCCTCCTTCCTGCTTGTCGCAAGAAGCTTTATCGATCTACCCATCACCTTAGCATACTTGATGTCGGTTGCCGTAATCTTCGAAATTCCCTCTGTGTGTATCTTCTCGAAATCAACCTGCTTTCCACATACGAGCGAGGTGAGAATTGCTATCTTTCTGCAGGAATCATGCCCCTCGACATCTGCTGTCGGATCAGCCTCTGCATATCCGAGGCTCTGAGCTTCCTTTAAGACATCATCATAATCGCTGCCTTCCTCGGACATCTTTGTCATCATAAAGTTGGTAGTACCGTTTAAGATTCCGGTTATCTCGAGAATATTCTCGGATGTGAGACATTTTAAAATGGATCTTATTATCGGGATTCCGCCACCGACACTCGCCTCGAATGTGAAATTGATGTTTAAGTCTCTGGCAATGTTTATAAGCTCGCTTCCGTGAACCGCCACCAGAGCCTTGTTCGAGGTTGTCACGCTCTTGTTCTTCAGGAGAGCTTTCTTTACGAATGTGTACGCCGGCTCAACTCCGCCCATACACTCGACAACTATGTTTATCTCGTCATCATTTAAGATCTCATCATAGTCGTGTGTGATCTTGGACTCGTTTACATCTCCCGGAAAATCCCTAAGATCAAGGATCTTCTTCACAGCGATATCATCGCCGATCCGTTTCTTCAGGATATCATTGTTCCTGTCAATGATCTCAGCGACGCCGCTTCCTATCGTGCCGTATCCTAAGATAGCAATATTTATCATTTTATTTATCCTCCTTCGTGTGTCCTATTCTTCATTTGTCACTTCGACGAGCTCAGTGACCTGCTTCATTCTCTTCCGAGTAATTTCACAAAATGAACTCCATCCTTTTGTTCTATTTGCCTCACCATCATGGAAACGTCTCCGGTCTGCGGAAGTACCTGCACAGACAGCGTAAGGTTGGCTATCCCGTTTACCGGGATACTCTGGTGAATAGTGAGGATGTTTGCCTCATATCCAGCCACAACCGCAAGCAGATCGGACAGAAGTCCCGGAATATCATCCATCTGGACAAGCACAGTGACTGTCCTGCCCTTTGAGTTGTCGTGGAACGGGAAAATCGCATCCTTATATTTATAGAAGGAACTCCTGCTTATCCCGACTCTCTCGGTCGCGTCCTGGACCGATGATTCACGCCCCGAGTCCAACAACCGCTTTGCCTCAACAACCTTCAGCAAAACTTCCGGTACCGCATTTTCAGTTAAAACATAAAAATTTTCACTATCTTTTGTCATTTGTCTCCTTTTTGTACGCAACAGAAAAACACATGTAGTCGTAACAAGGATAATATCACAACTACATGTGCTTTTCAAGTGGTAACATTATATACACCGTAAACCTTTTTAAGCCCCGATGTCTTTAAGCTTTTTCACTATCTTGTCGAATCCCATAAAATGAGACGCCTTCACCAGAACCGTATCGTTGACCCTTAAATGCTTTCCGAGATCCTTTATGAGCTCGTCTGTCGTCTCATAATAGTGGTAATCCACATTCTCTGCGCCCGAGCCCTTGAGGCCGCCCTCAAACTCTCTCATAAGACGCCCCGCCACAAGAAAGGTGTCTATGTTTCTGAACGCCGCATAGAGTCCGAGCTCCTCGTGAAGCTCAAGCTCTTCCTCTCCGAGCTCGCCCATATCTCCGAGAATTGCAACCTTTCTGCCCTTAACGTACGACAACACATCTATCGCCGCGCGCATCGACATCGGGTTTGCGTTGTAACAGTCATCAATA
Organism: uncultured Eubacterium sp.; assembly: GCA_905236295.1. Lineage (GTDB taxonomy): Bacteria > Bacillota > Clostridia > Lachnospirales > Lachnospiraceae > Eubacterium_C. The sequence goes on from CAJOQF010000384.1 coordinate 7,146, forward strand.
ACGGTAAGCTTTTCAAGCTTGATAAAATTGTTTCTACCGCTTATGGTCCTGATATTCTCGATACCGTTCTTTATATCGTCCGAGAACATTCCCATAGCGTTGCCGACAGCTGCTGCCGCCAGTGCATTGCCGAGATTGTGTTCTCCGACAAGGGGAATATTTACATCGATGATCTTGTTTGTCGAAAACTTGATCGTCGCAGATATTCCATCGAGGCCGTGGTTTTCAACATTTGTTCCCAGGACAAGGTCTCTTCCCGCATTTTCGTATTCGCCGTCGTCGCCCATCATCACTTTATAAAAAACCGGACGGTTGCCGCGTATCTCTTTTATCTCGCACAGGAGATCATCATTTCCGTTTAATACAACCAGTCCGTCCTCCGGCATAGTAGAAAATACCTCGCTCTTTGCCTGAAGCACGCCCTCGCGGTTGTGGAGAGTTTCGAGGTGGCACTGACCTATGTTTGTCATTATAACAATGTCGGGATGAACGATATTTCCGAGCCTGCGCATTTCGCCGAACTCAGATATGCCCATCTCGAGCACTGCCGCATCCTCTTCTCCCGTAAGCCTGAATATGGTAAGAGGCACGCCAACCTCGTTGTTGTAATTGCCCTCAGTCTTCAATACATTGAAGCTCTGCGACAGCACCGAAGAAACCATCTCCTTTGTACTTGTCTTGCCGACACTTCCGACAATACCGATGACCTTCATATTCTCTCTGATCGTGCCAAGGTAATATGCAGCCAGATCTTTTATCGCCTGGTAAGTGGATTCAACAAGGATATAGGGTTCAAATATTTTGTCAAGCTCGCGCTCACTCAGATAGAAAGCTCCTTTATTCCTCACATCACTTATAAAATCGTGACCGTCAACATTGGCGCCTTTAAGCGGAATAAACAAGCTTCCCTTCTTAGCAGTCCTCGAGTCTCTGGTCACTTCATCGATCGTGCTGTCTAAATATCCCACGTTTCCAA
>CAJOQF010000385.1 GCA_905236295.1 uncultured Eubacterium sp.
CTCTGGACAACGTCAACGAGGAATGCGCAGCATTCCGAGTGTGGGTGCTGAATAGTTACAATTTTTTTATAATAAAATACCTGCGTGACAACGGCCTTTTGGTCATTATCACACAGGTATTTTTCGAAATGGTACGCTCGCAGCGTACAAAATCATCTTGACACCGCAATTAAATTGTATATAATTAAATTTGGCTGTAGCTCGCACAAAATAGTTCCATGTATTCCGGATACAACCGGGTTTAATCAGGAGCAGCTGCGCCAAAAAAAGAATGTTTAGGCATCACAAGAAACGATTAGGAGAAATAAATGGAAACCGCGAATAAATTTGACTGTTTAAGACTTAAGAATCAGCTTTGTTTTCCGTTGTACGCTTGTTCAAAGGAAATTATCAAAAAATACAAGCCCTATCTCGATGAGATAGGCCTCACATACACCCAGTACATAACCATGATGGTTATGTGGGAGCACAAGGATATGAGCGTTAAGGAGCTCGGAGAATATCTGTTTTTAGATTCAGGTACACTGACCCCTGTTTTAAAGAAGCTTGAGGAGAAGGGATATCTTACCAGAAACCGTTCCAAGGCTGACGAGCGCGTCCTTGACGTTAGAATAACAAAAGCCGGCGACGCTCTTCGCGAAAAAGCTGTCGATATCCCGTCAAGTATGGGCGGATGTATAAGTCTCTCCCCGGAGGAAAGTATGCAGCTCTACAGTCTGCTGTACAAGATTCTCGAGTCAGTCACCACCTCAAAATAATAAAATGCCTGCCTGCATTCACTGACAATACGTCTTAAAAATTAAACAGCGTAATGTCAGCGTATGCAGACAGGCATTTAATTGGTTATAATACAATAAAACCTTATAGAATAATTACGTTCAGATTTCCAAAATCTGATTCTTCTTTTTATCCACGGTGTCACTCACTACATTATTGTACATATCAACTAATTCCTGCAGTTTGCTTTTTATATTGTCACTTTCATCCTGTGTGATATTTTCGGAAGAAAGCATTACTTTTAATTCATCCAGCTTAGCTTTTCTAACGTTTCGGATCTGGGTTTTTGCAAGATTACCCTGAATTGAAATCTCCTCAATTATCTGTCTGCGCAGTTCTCCCGTAACCTGTGGAAATCTAAGCCTGATGCACTTACCATCATTCTCCGGAGTGATATTAATTCCGGAAGCAAGAATCGCTTTCTCTATGCTTCCAAGAACAGATATGTCATACGGCGATATCACAAGTATGTTTGAATTCTGTACAGTGATATTTGCAATTTCCCTGATTGGTGTGGGTGACCCGTAATAATTGACTCTTACCTCGCTGATTAGAGCCGGATCTGCCCTTAGCGCAGGTACTTTTTCAAGATTATCTTTTAATGATTCGATAATCTTCTGAAAATCTTTGTCCGCTGAAACAAGGATATTTTGCATTACCCCCGCCCTCTCAACACTTCCATAAACGCCGACAGTACCCATCAGGTTTTCACGCGTCAGACTGTCCAAAAAATCTTTGCGCAGGATTTGCCTGCCAACTTCAGATAATGTTTTGTCATCTGACGGAGTCAATGTGTAGGCATCGCTGATTGAAGACGCCAAAATATCAGTGAAAGCCGGAAATGGAGCTTGCGTAAGCGAGGTCTTCGGATAATCCGATGTGTAACCGGATAACGTAAGTGCTGCCACCGATATCATGAAAACAGCAAATAATCTATTTTTCATAGTCTACCTCTTTTCAGATAAAACTGTGACATCTACCCCCAAAGATATTCGTAGCTGTAATTTCCGGTATAGAAGTGATAGTAAGGCACTTCTATCCAGCCTTTCTTTCCGGAAGATGTTTTGATATAGATATGAGTTATATCCGTGCTTCTGACATCGGACGACTTCGAAGCAAGACGAATCTTGTACACATAGAACGTCGTTCCCGAGCTAATCTCAAAAAGCTCTGTGTCATCCGTCACGCTCTTCTGAACCTTTATTAATGTGCTCGCATGGTACGGCGACTTTTTCCACAGGCCTGTGGTATTGTATACCTGCTGCCTGACGGGAACAAGCTTTTTGTTCTTTATATTGTACTTTTTAACCACAAATCCCTGTCCGAGATACTCGGAGCCAGAGTATTCCTCGGAGAACGATACTGTTCCGTTGTTCGCCTGCGTATTCAGGATTGAGTTTCGCACAGACTTTCTGTCAACGTGTGTAAAAATCTTTTTAAGTGAGCCTGACTTGTATCTGTATCCGTAACCCCTGGTAAAGCAATCGCTAGACCAAGTAAAGCTGAGGTAGAGCTCCTTGTACTTGTCTTTTTTCCTGATATCCGTCATATAAAGCCATGCGGAAAAAGAGTCTTTGCATTTAACGCTTGTTTTTTTCTTTCCGTTTATGTAAAGGGTCGCCCTTGTTATCACTTTGTTTTCGTTCACGCTCGTGGTGTACTTTATCTTCTCTTTCTTTCCGTCGCCATTGAGATCATAGGAATACGTCTTTCCCTCCCTAAGTGACTTTGCTTCGGTTGCAGTTGTCTTTAAAACTCCTACAAAAAGCACCACCGCCGCAATGATCGCAATCTTTGTAAACAACACCAAAAAATTTTTTTTCTTAGTCATAATCTTTCTCCCTCAAGTTATAATAAATGACAAAAGTATTTATAGTTTTTCTACAGTTATCGCGGTACTCATTACCTTGCCATAACCTCCACAACCTCAGCGATATACATTGTGTGGAGATCGCCATCAGCATAGAACTTCTTTGATATCTCGTCGTTTGTGAACATGCTCTCATCAAAAGGAACGGCTGCCAGTTTCTCGCAGAGTATCACAAGATTTGCCTCATCCGGATACGGAATCCCGTGTCTGAACGCCGGTGTGAGCTTGGCAAGCTTGAACTTGTCTACATCGCGTCCCGACTCCTCCCCACAAAAATTCAGTGCCGGCTTGTATTCCTCGTTCAAAAACGAAATTGTAAAAAGATCCCCCTTATCGATAAATTCTTTTGTATATCTGGATTCACGGATGAAAACAAATGCAACATCCTTTCCCCAAAGCTGACCCATGCCGCCCCAGCTAACAGTCATGGTATTGTATTTTTCTTTGCTGCCGGCTGAAATAAGCGCATACTCATCAGCAAACTTCTTAAACGGGTTACATTCAAATGAAGATGTTTTCATAGGTTGGAATGTGTGCATATAATCTCCCTCCTTAATTCAGATTAATCAGTACTTCATGTTCTTAAGTATATCGAAGCAATCAAACGTCGCGAAGTAATCCTTAGGGGTCTCCGCTCTTCTGATGAGCTGAACAGAACCGTCCTCCTTAAGAAGAAGCTCCGCTGATTTCAGTTTTCCGTTATAATTATATCCCATGGCATAGCCGTGCGCTCCGGCATCATGAATAAAGAGCACATCGCCAATCTCTATCTCGGGAAGCTTGCGGTCTATCGCGAACTTATCATTGTTCTCGCAGAGCGAGCCGGTAACGTCGTAAGTATGGTCGCAGGCTGCGTCCTCCTTCCCCATCACGGTGATGTGGTGGTAAGCCCCGTACATTGCCGGTCTCATAAGGTTTACGGCGCAGGCATCGACGCCAATGTATTCCTTGTAGGTATGCTTTTCATGGATTGCGGTTGTAACTAAGGCTCCATACGGTCCCATCATAAACCGCCCCATCTCCGTGTATATGGAAACGTCTCCAAGTCCTGCCGGAACAAGCACCTCATCAAACACTTTCTTTACTTCCGCCCCGATAACGCGGATGTCATTCGGCTCCATATCCGGAGTGTACGGGATTCCGACGCCGCCCGAAAGATTAATAAATCTTATATCGCAGCCGGTCTCGTCTTTAAGCTCAACTACCAGCTCAAAGAGCTGTTTTGCAAGCTTCGGGTAATACTCGTTTGTGACAGTATTGCTCGCCAAGAACGCATGAAG
>CAJOQF010000386.1 GCA_905236295.1 uncultured Eubacterium sp.
AATAGGAACAAAGGACAACTCAATACTTGAAATTATGCAGCAACATGGAGAATATATCCACGCTGACTGCGGCGGCAACGGAACCTGCGGTAAATGTGTCGTAAAATTTATCGAAGGATGCCCTGAGCCCAACGAGTTTGATTTAAAGAAGCTTAAAGAATCCCAGATAGAGATGGGGCTACGACTTGCGTGTCGGGCTTATGTTGAAGGGGAATTCGAAGTAGAATTTGATTCAAATGACGAGGATATTGAAGTTGAGACAATAGACAGCAGCGATAGCATTTCTGTATCGGACAACGTAAACGAGGATTGTATAGTTGCCATAGATATAGGTACAACTACCATTGCGGCAGCACTCGTAGACAAGAATACAAAAGAGATAATTGACACCGTTACCTCCATAAATCATCAGCGCACATACGGAGCCGATGTCATTTCGAGAATTGAAGCCTCGACCGGTGGAAAGAAAGAAGAGTTAAAAGAACTCATTGAAAATGACATAAACGAGCTGTGTAACAGGCTTGGAGCGAATAAAGATCTTATTGAGACAGTAATTTCCGGAAACACCACCATGGAGCATCTGCTTTTGGGACTTGACTGTGACAGTCTCGGTGTGGCTCCGTATACTCCGGTTGATATCTCGATGCATAAAGATGGAAATATGCTGATCCTTCCGGGTATAAGTACTTATGTCGGAGCTGATATCGTAAGCGGTATCTGTGCCTGTGGCATGGATAAGGAAGAGGGCATCAGCATATTGGTTGATCTTGGAACGAACGGTGAGATGGCAATTGGTAATTCGGATCGCATACTCGTTGCATCTACAGCTGCCGGACCTGCATTTGAGGGTGGTAATATAAAGTGCGGAGTAGCGGGTATCCCGGGAGCGATCGACAAGGCAACGATAACGGATGGAAAGGTGAGCTTTTCTACGATCGGAGGTAAGGAACCGGTTGGAATCTGCGGAAGCGGCGTTATTGAAATAATGTATGAGCTCGTTAAGGAGGAAATTGTAGATGAAACCGGTCTCCTTGATGACGATTATGTCGATGATGGTTTTGTCCTGGATGAGAAGAATGATATAGTATTTATCGAAAAGGATGTACGTGAATTGCAGCTTGCAAAATCTGCCATCAGAGCAGGAATGGAGACTTTGATCTCGGAGTATGGAACTGATTATGATCATATCGGTCACTTATATATTGCAGGAGGATTTGGACAAAAGATCGATCTGAAAAAGGCAGCCGGAATCGGTATGATTCCAAAGGAGCTTCTCGACAGAGCCGATGCTGTAGGTAACAGTTCGCTCAAAGGAGCAGTCATGCTTGCGCAGGGTAAGCTCGATAAGGATCGATTAAATAAAGTCGCGTTGGAGTCCACAGAGGTAAGTCTGACAGATTCAGCGACATTTAATGAACTGTATATGGATTATATGTATTTTGAGTAGAGTTCTTCGTTTGGTATTAACGGGAGGCAAATATGGATAGAGACAGAGCGTCCGCCATTGCAAAAGAGTGCGGATTTACAAATCACGGTTTTTTTGAAGTAAAGGAACTTAGGTTTCTTGAACAGGTCAGGGATATGTGTGCAGCAGACAGATGTCAAAGCTATGATAAAAACTGGAGTTGCCCACCCGCTTGTGGTACAATAGATGAGATTAAAGAAAAAGCAAAACATTACAATTGGGGGATCGTCCTTCAGGTGACGGGAGATATGGAGGATGACTTTGATGTCGAGGCAATGATGGGCAACGAACAAAAGCTCAAAGACAACCTTGTAAAGTTTTGTGAAAAGACGACAGGTGAGGACATGCTTCCGATGTCTGCGGGAACCTGTCATATATGTAAGGAATGCACATATCCGGATGCTCCTTGCAGATTTCCGGAAAGAATGCTTACATCTATGGAGGCATACGGCCTCGTAGTGTCGGAGGTGTGTGAAATCTCAAACATCCCGTATTACTATGGGCCTAAAACGATTACTTATACCGGATGTGCTTTATTTGTATAAAGCAAAATTGACTTAAAGCTGAGGATATATATGTCTATAATAATGTTTGGTATTGACCATACAAAAGCAAATATTGATGAAAGAAGTATTTTTTCTTTTCCGGCAAAGAGTATGTCTCAGGCATACTCTAGATTTTTGAATGAGGACGGGGTGAGCGGATGTGTGATCATATCCACCTGCAATCGGATGGAGCTGTGGCTTAGCACGGAGGAGGATTCAGGAGTAGATGCACCGGCTCTTGTCTGCGATTATCTGGGGTTGGATCAAGAGGATTATGAATATCTGTTTATAGAGAGAAAACGCCGTGATGCGGTCGACCATTTATTCAGACTTGCTGCCGGACTTGAATCTAAAATAGTCGGGGAAGACCAGATCATAACTCAGGTCGGAGATGCCCTGTCTGTAGCAAGGAGTTACTTTGCCACGGACAAACCTCTTGAGGTGCTGTTCAGGACAGCGGTTACTGCCGGCAAAAAAGTAAAGACTAACACAGATCTGTCGTTTGCGGATCATTCAGTTATACATGCCGCAATTTCTTATCTTGCAGAGCGTAATATTTCTGTCGCAGGTAAAAAATGTCTTGTTATCGGAAATGGTATGATGGGGAAACTCTCTGCCAAGACCCTGTTGGAAAACAATGCCGATGTCACGGTAACTGTAAGGAAGTATCACCACAATGTGGTTGAGGTTCCTGATGGCTGCAGGGTTATCGATTACAGTGACAGATATGAGTATCTGCCGGAATGTGATCTGATCGTCAGTGCAACAAGCAGTCAGAATTACACCATTTCAAAAGAGGAACTGCCAGCTGTCGATCATGAAATCCATATGATTGACCTGGCTATTCCAAGAGATATTGACAGGGCGGTCGGTGAGATCTCCGGGATCAATCTCTATGATATTGACTCCTTCAATGTCGATATCATGTCTGATAAGCTTAAATTAAACCTAAAAAAAGCTGAGTACATACTTGAAGAGGAAAAGAAAGAATTTTACGATTGGTGGGAGGGGCGTGATTACATGCCTCTTATACAAAGATTAAAAAAGGATACGGGTGCGGATGTCGATGTGAGACTTACCCCCGTATATAAAAAGCTTCCCTTGGATGACGAGGATAAAGATATGTTGAGAAGCGAAATCAGAAAGTCGTCTGAGAGAATGATGAATCATCTTATTTTTGAATTAAAAGGGATTATGGATGATGACAGCTTTAAAGAAATGCTTGATGCAATGAATCAGGTTATGAGTGATAAAGGAGGAAGAGATGGAGCTTAAGGTTAGACCGCGCAGGCTGAGAAGCAGCGAAGTGTTGAGAAAGATGGTGAGAGAGACCAGGATGGATCCCGCCTCACTTATATATCCGTTGTTTGTGATGGATGGCGAAAACAAAGTAGAGGCAATTGATTCTTTGCCGGGTATCAACAGATACACTGTTGACAGGATGGATGAGGAGCTTGAAAGATTGCTGGATGCGGGGGTGAAAAATGTTATGTTTTTCGGGATACCCGAGCACAAAGACGAAGTAGGAAGCGGGGCTTATGCGGATGACGGTATAGTTCAAAAGGCTCTTATACGATCAAAGGAACAGTTCCCTGACATATATCGCATAACAGATGTGTGTATGTGTGAGTATACATCGCACGGTCACTGCGGTGTACTCTGCGGAGAGGATGTTGACAACGATAAGACATTAGAGCTTTTGAGCAAAACGGCGCTTTCTCATGTAAAGGCGGGAGCACAGATGGTTGCTCCGTCGGATATGATGGATGGTCGTATCGCAGCCATCAGAGATTGTCTCGATGACAACGGACACAGCGATATTCCGATAATGTCATACGCAGTAAAATTTGCTTCTGCATTCTACGGTCCGTTTAGGGATGCTGCTGATTCGGCTCCATCGTTCGGAGACAGAAAAAGCTACCAGATGGATTTCCATAACAGAAGGGAAGCTCTTAAAGAAGCCTTGCTCGATGTTGAGGAAGGAGCAGATATTATCATGGTAAAACCAGCCATGAGTTATCTCGACCTTGTGAGAGAAGTACATGACAATACCGATGTTCCTATCGCAACATACAGCGTGAGCGGTGAGTATGCAATGGTAAAGGCCGCTGCGCTAAACGGATGGATCGAGGAAGAAAAAATCATGTGCGAGATGGCTACGGCGGCATTTAGAGCCGGAGCTGATATATATATCACTTATTTTGCCAAAGAGATAGCAAAATGTATAAAAGAAGGAAGGATAGGCTGATGAGCAGATCGGATGAACTTTTCGCTAAGGCTAAAGATTATATTCCCGGAGGAGTAAAT
>CAJOQF010000387.1 GCA_905236295.1 uncultured Eubacterium sp.
CAGCCTTTCCAAAAATTTTATTATAAGCCTCTTCCAAAGTTTCCCGGATATAAAACTCATCCAGCTTTATTCTGTCCCTATCTACATTTTCTGCTACAAATGCTCTATTATTGTGTGTGAGGCTCCCCTTGCCTACAACGAATGATAAAGTAGTTGCCATTTCTTTTTCACTCCCCTTCCCCATGATATAATCTTTCATATTCAGCCGATACATTGTCGCCCGCCAAGGTCTTGTTACTTCTGTCAGAAGTAACTCCTTAGTAGTTTTGACACTTCGCATCAAAACTACACGGAGCTCTTCCGAGGGACCACTGCGTGGAGCTTGCTGCCCAAAGAACGGGCAGCATTTAATCAAGTCCGTTTACATAGCACGTTTACAAATTTACACGCAAAAACTCTTTTGCAAAAAGTCCGTTTACTTCGTTTACAAATCCATAAAGCTTGAATTTAAGCCATTTATTTGTAAACGGTTGTCTTAAATTTCTGTTTACAGACCTTTGTAAACGAACTTTGTAAACGCGCTCTAAAAAAACTTTTTTCATTTAGATCATTTGAACGGCATCTCATGCGCATCCATAATCGGGACAAAGCCATTAGAAGCATCGTTCCTCTTCCAGCTCCTCTGCTGACCATACTTATCAAAGCGATGCTGCTTATCGGCACTCCATCCTGTAATGCTGTTATTCATGATGTCGTTAATCTCACGAAGTTCCCACTGCTTAGGTTCTTCTCCAGGATGATCAAGAGCCTCCTTATAAATCATCATCGAGCATACATATTCCTCAAGGCATCCGTCCAGCCATGACTGGATAACTCCGACTTTAGTATCCTCCGGCATAAATTCTTTCTGTATATCCTTAAGATACTGCTCCGTCTCTTTTGAGAACTTCAACTTATGCTGTTTTTCATCTCTGTACAGGACCATCATCTCCGCCCATAGCTGGTCGATATACTTTCTTGACTCAGCTTCATCTTCCAAAATATGCTTCTTCACCCTCTCAGGATGAACCATCACCGGAGCAAATCTCCTGTTGCCGGTTCTGTCAAGCGGAAGGAAATCAAGTGTATTGCTCGTGCCTACGAATATACACTGTCTTGGTCTGTCCTCCGGATGGACTTCATAAGGGATTTTATAATTATCCTTCTGACGGCTCAAAAAAGACTTTATATCCTCAACAGTTTTTGCATTGACCGTTGCAAGCATTTCAGCCATCTCGATAATCCAGTGTCCCTGAAGTTTACGGTAGATATTGTCATCGTCTAATCTTCTCAGATCATCCGATGCCCATTCGTCCTTAATTGCAAGGAATCTGAAAAGTGTTGATTTACCTGCTCCCTGCCCACCTACAAGACATACCATAATCTCATATTTGCATCCGGGCTCGTATATCCGATGAATTGCCGCTTTCATCATAAGAGTTGTTACTTCCGTAGTATAAACCGACCTGTCGGCTCCAAGATACTTTGGAAGAACCTCTGCAACTCTGCTAACTCCATCCCATTCAAGATTTTCAAGATACTCCTTTATCGGATGGAAATGATTCTCGCTTGCTATAATGCTCAGTGCCTTACCTATAGCCTTGTAATTCTTTAAACCATAGGTTCTTTCGAGATACCATTCGATCTGATTTACATCGACATCCCTAAGTCCACCGCATTCCGGCTTTTCCCATCCGATATTTTTCCGGATATCCGTCTTATCAGTAAGATCATTGTGGCAGATGGCTCCTTTCAAGATCGGATCATTTCTAAATACAAACATACAGTTATCAATGGTCTGATTAACGATTCCCTTATCGTTAGTCGAAAGACGCTCTTTAACATCCTCTACGCTGAAATCTGTAACTTCATCCAACGCACTTTCTATTGCTTCCCAGGACTTCATCTCCTGCTCGTTTAATCCTCTCTGCATTACGGCTCACCTCCTCCCTGTCTTTTAGGAAGAGCTGCCTCTTTTCTTCATCTGTCTCTCCGCATAATACTTCAAGCCAGTACCCGATAATCGGTTCCTTCTGAAGCATAAACGCAATTCCATCAGATAAATTTGCTGCTCCGGAAAATCTCTTCTTAGCCTCACAAATTACCTTTTCACATTCTTTCAGCTCTCTGATTGTCCTATCTGCCCATTTTTCAAATCTATCCTTTACAGATAATGCATGGGATATTCTCTTTTTCTGCTTACAAAATGCTTTACGTTCTTCCGCAGAAATCTTATGCCCTAAAATAATCGGCAAATGGTATTCTTCTATAATTTTCATTGCCGCATCATAATTTGATAAACCGTCATACTGTGCTACAAAATTAATTACATCGCCATGTGCACCGCACCCGAAGCAGTAATAACCGGTATTGATCTTCATGCTCGGATGCTTATCATCATGGAATGGGCAGCAAGCCATCCCGTTTCTGCTGACCTTCAGACCATAGTATTCAGCTAC